>NZ_JAUBQS010000050.1:0-46369 GCF_036701355.1 Microcoleus sp. Pol12B3 | reverse complement strand
GGTATTTTATTCATGAGTATAACGCCAGTTTATCTATCAATTAAAACCATTGATTTTCCTTGCTATGCAGGACTACCTAGTTAATTTGTTTTGATATTCTATGTTTGACCCTCACGATTGAGGGTCAGTAACATGATACCTCATCTTTTTGAAAAAGGCTATATATCGGTCAATGAAGTCATAACATCAGTCAATTTAGTAAAATCCTCAAATGTAATTACATTTGAGGATTTTATCATCTGAAAACCCTTGCCAAAATTAGGTAAATTGGGTTGTTTAGTGATGTATAAGTGTACTATTTCTACCGAGGAATAATTAGAAAAAGCCATCCAAAAAAGGGGCAAAATTAATATATTTATCGCCCTATTCGCCGGACTTATCCCCAATTAAAAATTTATGGGTAAAACTTAAAAATATTCTGCGTTCTATCAAGACGAGTAATTATCCTGACGGGGTGACAACCCCGTCAAAAGCATTTGCTGTAGAGCTTTTGGAGCTTTTGTGGTAAAAAAAGATGGGGTCGTGATTGTGAAAACCCCCCATCTATTAAATATGTTTCCTTCATTTTACCAAATCCACTTACAAGAACAGCTAAAAGCTACCGAATACCTGACTTTAAAGATTTTAGTATATCCAGGGTAAGCTCATCTAATTTGGTATAAATTGTACTTGACAAAAAAACGCCAATAGACTTTATACCTGTGAACCGAACTCAAACCTATAATCAAGTTTGACTCTTAACAAAGTCAATCAAGTTGAAACGGAGTTAAAGACAATGACAAATGGTTTTGCACCTAGATTGAAACTCGCTGTAAAATCTCAAGCTAAAAGAGCAGAAAAACGACAGTTAACACCTCTAAGCGAAATCCAAGCTAATTTATTGAATTATGTAGCAGAGCTCCCCGACCCCAGAGTTCAAAGAACCCAAAAACATTTATTAAAAGATATTTTAGTAATCTCTATTTTAGCCGTCATTAGCGGTGCCGAAGGTTGGGAAGACATGGAAAATTATGGCATCGCTAAACAACAATGGTTAGAGGAATTTCTCGAATTACCCAATGGTATTCCGAGTGATGATACTTTTCGACGAGTCTTTGAAAAAATCAATCCTGATGCTTTAGAACAATGTTTAGCGAAGTGGCTTCAAAGTATGCTTGGTTCGGTAGTTGGCGAGATTATCCCCATTGATGGCAAAAGTGTTAGAGGTTCTTATGACCGTAATCAAGGCGTAAAAGCTTTGCATTTGGTCACGGCTTGGGCAAGTGAACAGCGTTTAGTTTTAGGGCAAGTTAAAGTTGAGTATCATTCCAACGAGATTACGGCTATTCCGGCACTCTTAGAATTACTAGACCTGACCGGGGCGATCGTTACCATTGATGCGATGGGAACGCAAAGCGAGATTGTGAAACAAATTCGCTACAAAAAAGCTGATTATATTGTATCTCTTAAAGCCAATCATCCCACTTTACATTCTCAGGTTAAAGAATGGTTTGATACCAGAAGAGCTAATAACTTGGAAGGCCTTAACGTTAGTTATAACCAACAGATTGAAAAGGGACACCATCGCACTGAAAAACGTTATGTTTGGGCTGTTCCTTTAGAGGCTTTCGGTGGTCTTTATCAACAAGACCAGTGGTCGGGACTGCAAATCATTGTCATTATTGAAAGAATCCGCCATCTTTGGAACAAAACGACTCATGAAGTCCAATTTTATCTGACTTCTCTGCCTGCGGCTGCTCAACATCTTGGTCGTGCCATTCGTCAACATTGGACTATTGAAAACCAAGGTCATTGGACAATAGAAGTCACGTTCCATGAGGATCAATGTCGGATTCGTTCAGGTCATAGTCAAGAGTAATTTTGCCATCCTGAGACGGATGGCACTTAACGCTCTTAATCAGGAGAAAACATTGCAGCGTAGTCTTCGTCAAAAAATCAAACAGGCTTCTATGAATAATGATTATATGATGACTGTTCTCAACTCCTTTTGTCAAGCTTGATTGAGATGCTCTTACCCTGTTAGTATATCTGCTTACTTGCCACAAACAAGTAAGCCTGGAATTGCTAGCTTCTTTGATGCCTTACCCGATTCAATTTGAAAGTCGCAGGCGTAGCCTGCAACGATTTCTCAAATTGGATTGCCTCCAAGTAGAAAGTCTCTGGTTTCCTCTCATCAAATAAATATTAAAGGAAAAATTTAAAAATCATAAATCGTTAAACCTGGCTATCGATCGCACACAATGGGGCGACAAAAATGTTTTTGTAATTAGCCTGATTTGGGACAAGCGAGCTATTCCCCTATACTGGCAACTCTTGGATAAGAAGGGAAGTAGTAATATTGCCGAGCAGCAGTCTCTAATTACACCGATTTTAACGCTTTTAAAGGATTACAAAATTATCATTATAGGAGATCGAGAATTTGGCAGTGTTAAGCTTGGAAGCTGCCTGTGCGAGCAGAATGTAAAGTTTGTTCTTAGGGTAAAACAGGAGCGCTATATTCAGCAAGAATTTGCTGAGTACACCCATTTATCCGAGCTGGGAATGTTACCCGGAACTCGCCTTTTCCTCACAGGTGTTAAAGTCACTAAGCAAAAAGGATTTGGCTTGTTTAATGTGGCTGGTTATTGGCGTCGTAAATATCAGGGCAAGGGGGAGGATGAAGCTTGGTATCTTCTCACTAACTTAGAGACGCATCAGGCAGCGATTTCTGCTTTCAAAAGTCGCATGGGTATAAAAGCCATGTTCAAAGATTGTAAAACAGGTCGTTATAATTTAGAGAAGAGTTATGCTAGTAATGAACGCTTACAGAAATTAATCCTCCTCATTGCTCTTGCTTATAGTTCTGCTATCCTACAAGGTCAAAAAATCAAGCAGATGGGAATTCAAAAGTATGTCGGTCGCCTCACAGAATCTCAACGTTCCCAGCGACGACACAGTAGCTTTTGGATTGGGATATATGGTCAATCTTGGGTAGTTGGGATGGAGTTTTGTCAAGATATTATTGCAGAATTAATCAGGATTAGACGAAATAAGCTACCCTTTTTTCACCGAGGGATGAGGGCTATATCCTTGATTTTATCAGGGTTTTGACGGGGTTGTCACCCCGTCAGGTAATTATCAAGATTTAGCAAAGGTACTGTTGGTTTCGATTTAATGCCGTTACAGGGCAAAAATATTTGGAATTGGTTTACTCACTGCCGTTTTTGTACCTCATCTTTATGAGAAAGGCTATATATTATTTTTAATGGGATTTAGACATTTTCTAGCCCCTTAAAGACCTGAAAAGCTGTCTAGGTAAGGGAAAGATTTGGATGCCACGTCATAGCTGAAATCCTTGTCAGTTCTGGACTGATCCCAATTCAAGCTCAAACCCTTTGCCTGTGTTAGTTTGCAGCCTTTTTTGATGGAATTTTTGTCTGAGTCGCGTTAGCGAATTAGCGCATCTGTCGCCGACAACCAAGTCCGATCGTGCATCAAACCCGGTTTCAGACCACACGTAAGCCCAGGACTATAATTGTCACACTTGCGTGCAGGACTTTTCAATTTAACTGGGGCGATCGTCACTAAGTTCAATCATTCCGCAAGGCTGCGATCGGATCTAAGCGAGCCGCATTCCGAGCCGGCAATACTCCAGCTAACAACCCGACAGTAAAAGACAGCCCAAAACCGGCTGCGATCGACCATACAGAAACCACAAACGGAAATTTGAACGCTGTCGAAGCCCCAAAGGCGATCGCAACTCCCAACCCAATACCCGCCGTTCCCCCCACCGTGGAAACTAAAATAGATTCCGCCATAAATTGAATCAGAATTGCTGCATTAGTAGCGCCTACGGCTTTGCGAATCCCGATTTCCTTAGTACGTTCTACAACAGACACCAACATAATATTAGCAATACCGATGCCGCCAACCACCAAAGAAATTCCGGCGATCGCTCCGATCATAACCGTAAATAAACCTATCACATTGCTGAAAGTATTAACTATCTCAGCTTGATTTACAACTCGAAAATCATCCGGTTGTGGCGGATAAATATTGTGGCGCAAGCGCATGATATTTTCTACTTGAAATTGAGCATCCGCTAAATCCGCTTCGCCCGCAGTTTCCAACCAAAAACCAGAGATCGCAATCCCCGCTAAAGAATTTCTGCCCACAATCCGCGAAGACATATTTTTGAGGGGAATATACACTCGATCGTCCTGATCGGTTCCCCCTACAGACCCCTTGCTTTCCATCACTCCAATGACCTTATAGCGGTTTCCCTGAATGCGAATATCGGAGGAGAGCGCATTAGCTCCGGCTCCAAAAAGTTCGTCCCGCACCTTAGAACCGAGGACAACTACTGGCTCAGCAGCATTCAATTCATCCTCGTTAAAAAACCGTCCTTGTTGAGGTTGAATGTTCTTGACATCGGGATAATTTAAATCTGTTCCCAAAATAGCAGTAAATGAATTTTGTCCGCCATAAACGACTTGCACTTGGCGCTGCAAATAAGCCGAAATTGCCTTAACAGCAGGAGCTTGTTTGCCGATCGCCTTTGCGTCATCCCAAGTAAGGGTAGTAGCAGAACCGCTTCCCTGACTGACACCACCGGATCGCGCAGCGCCGGATAACACCAACAGCACATTTGTACCCAAAGCCTTTAACTGTTCTTCAGTTGATTTTTGTACTCCCTGTCCCACGGAAGTAATGGCAATTACCGAAGATATCCCAATAATTACGCCCAGCATAGTTAAACTGGTACGTAATTTGTTATTCCACAGCGCCTCTGTCGCCATGAAAGCGATTTGAACGTTAGAGATTTTGTTGGTGCGGGGGCGAGTCTGTAATTTCATTGGTAATGGGTAATGGGTAATGGGTAAGCCGGAAATTGAAGGAAGAAGGAATAAGCAACACGGAAGAAAGAAGAAGCAAGAGGAAAAAAACCGCTATCCGTGTAGTGCTGTTGGTAAGTGATAATTGGTAAGTAATAATTAGAAATTAGTAATTGGCAATTGGTAATTGTCAACCACTAACTAATGACTAATGACTACTAACGCAAACGAGTGCCGCCACCCGGTTGCAAACCCGGAATTCCACCCGACGATGGATTTTGGGATCTAGGCCGCGATCCGGGCGGGAAAGTAAGCAGCACTTTTTCATTTCCTTTCAAACCCGATCGCACTTCCGTCTTGTCATCCACCGTCATACCAGTCTTAATCGGCATAAAAGCAGGTTTGCCATCTTCTCCACCGGGAACAAAAACCCCCGTTTCCCTTTGTTGGCGGACAATTGCCGCAGTCGGAACTACCAAAACATTTTTAAGTTCACCGGCCTTAAATTCCACATTCACATTCATACCCGATCGCAGCATTTCTTTATCATCATTAATAATTGCCGCTTTTACCTCAAAACTTGTCACATTTTGCAGGACGATCGACTGAGGCGAAATTTGAGTGATTTTACCTGCAAAAGTCTTTCCCGCAAAAGCATCGGCTTGAATAGACGCAGCCTGGCCGATCTTAATCTGAGAAATATTAGTTTCTGCTACGTTTGCTACTAATTGATTTTTTGAAGCTAAGGACAAAATCGAAGAAGAAGTAGCCGAAGAAACCGCACTACCTGCCGTCGTGGGAGTCACAAAAGCGCCCGGATCGGCGTACTTGCGGGTGACAGTGCCGGTGAAAGGAGCCCGCAGCACAGTGTCGCCGATCAGCGCTTGAACGCTTTGCAGGCTGCCTCTAGCGGCGAGAACTTGGGCGCGGGCTTGGGCGATGTCTTCGGGGCGAGAACCTGCTTCTAGCAGCGCCAAAGCTTGCTGTTTTTGCTCGACGGCCGCCTGCGCCGCTGCGATTTCTTCGGGGCGTGCGCCCGATCGCGCCAGGGCCAAAGCTTGCCGTTTTTGCTCGACGGCGGCCTGGGCTGCTGCGATTTCTTCGGGGCGTGCGCCCGATCGCGCCAGGGTCAAAGCTTGCCGTTTTTGCTCCACAGCAGCGCGCGCCGAAGCGATTTCTTCAGGGCGAGTACCCGCTTTCAGCAAAGCTACAGCTTGTTCGGCTTGTCTGACTTGCGTTTGAGCTCGATCGCGCGCGGTGCGGGAGTTGTTGACAACTTGCAAAGCAAGGGCTCCGGCATTATAGAGTTCCTGATTTCTCTGAAAGTCTTCCTCAGCTTGGTTTTTGGCGTATTCGGCATCTTTGAGTTTGGCGATTGCTTGGGCTATGTCTTCAGGGCGATTGCCCTTAAGCAATTTTTGTAAATTTGCCTGTTGTTCAGCTAGTTGTGCCTCAGCTACGGCAATATCCTGGCTTCGATTGCCGTTGAGCAATTTTTGTAAATTCGCCTGTTGTTCAGCTAGTTGTGCCTCAGCTACGGCAATATCCTGGCTTCGATTGCCGTTGAGCAATTTTTCCAGACTTGCCTGTTGTTCTGCTAACACTGCCTTAGCCACAGCAATGTCCTGGGTTCGAGTGCCGTTGAGCAATTTTTGCAGGTTTGCTTCGGCGGCTGCGAGTTGTCCGCGAGTTTGGGTAAGTTGCCCTTGGAGGTTGGAGTCGTCCATGTAGGCGAGAATCTGCCCTTGTTCAACCTTATCTCCTTCCTTGACAAGCAAACTTTTGAGCATTCCTGAAGTTTTGGGGCTGACGTTAACGGAACGTTCGGGCACAATTGTGCCGTTTGCCGAAATTGTAATCGGCAGGTTCACCCTTTCTACAGCAACGGTTTTTTCCCTGCGTCTGGTTTCGCGGCTGGATTTGACTGTGAGTTGGCTGTAAGCTGTGTAGCCTACTCCTGCCAGCAGGGAAGCGGCGAGGAGTCCGCTAACCCACGGAGTCAGCTCTTTTTTTATCTGAAAGTGCTTTACTAAGTACATATAAATTAGACATATCGGGCGTCTGTTCAATTTAGACCGCTCCGGAACAGAAAACGTTCAATTATGATATTTTTAGTTAGGATGGATCGTTTGCCGCTCAAATCAACCGTTATGCGACAAGTCCTCTATGGGGGTGTGGCGGGAAGCCGATCTTGATAAGCACCTTCTTTGTGGTTGATTCAGAAGCGTTTAGAACGGCACCACAATCGTGGGAGGTATTATTTTGATCGAGCTCAAGATATTTACTGCGAAAATACGAATCTAGTTGGTAGAGACTATACTCGAAAATAATAGGAGGTTAGAGCAATGGATCAGCATCATCGATACTTGCGAATCGCCCTTGTTGTTGTCGGAATTGCCTTTCTGCTTGTCTATCCACTGATGAAGGTTTGGTCGTCTGGCTGGTCGTGGCAACCAGGTCAATACGAATACGAACAGATGATCGTCGGCATTTATGCGACGCTTGGTGTCTTTTTGCTGTGGGCTTCTCGAAAACCAGAAACGCATCTCAGCTTAATCTGGTTCACCGTGTGGTCGAGTGTGGTCCACGGGCTGATCATGGCGGTACACGCAGTGATTGATTCTGCGGAACGCGGACACCTCCTCGGCGATGTTCCAGCATTGATTTTGGTGGCAATTGTCCTTGGTTTCCTAGCGTCACGCGAAGTGGTGCCAAGTGAATGAACGGGCGCGGCAGAACAAATTAAATCCAGCATACAGACGAAACCCGGGGTGCTGAGTTAAAGACATCTACGGCCGCTGATTTGAGCCGTTCGATCGCTCATTGTGCATTTTCTCGATTAGTACGAATCGCTGCTAAGTCAGCAAGATGTATCTCACCCCACTCGTAAAGCGTTGCGATCGGCTCGAGGAAAATTTCACCTAATGATGTTAGTGAATATTCAACCATCGGTGGGATATTGACATATTCTGCTGGAGCTTATATCAGGTCCGGGCGCTCGCGTATAATCAGATCGAACAGATCGAACTTTTGAAAAGTTCGATCGCCCATTTCCTACTCAACAAACAGCCGCCACTCCCAACTCTGCAATCGCCGCCTCCGGGCCAACCAAAGAAATATACGGTTCTACAAAATATTTCTTAGCAGCATCCCGCGCTTGTGAAGCTGTCACCTGTGCAATTTCTTCTTGAAACTGCTGGTCAAATTTAATTCCCAATCCCAAAATTTCGTACCAACCTAAAACTTGGGCAATTTGCGAATTAGTTTGTTTTCCTAAAGCATATTGACCGAGCATTTTATTCTTGCAAGCTTGCAATTCTTCCTCGCTTAGTTCGGTGTTGGCGAGTCGATCGACTTCTGCGCGCAATCCTTCAAAAGCAGTCGCCGTATTTTCCGGCGCAGTACCCATGTACACGACAAACTGAGCCGTGTCCAAGCGCGTCGCGTAGAGCGCGGAAACGTCGTAAGCCAAGCCCCGCTTTTCCCGCAATTCCACAAACAATCGGCTCGACAAACCGTTACCCAAATAAGTATTCAGCAACTTAATCGCTGCGTAGTCGGGATTTTTGACAGAGGGTGCGAGGTAGCCCAGCATAATCACTGATTGCTGCGTATCTTGCGCCGTAACGACCGATTCAGGGGAGGGTGACAGGGGGGGGACGCTTAAAGTTGGCAGGGGTGTTAAAGGCGCTTTCCAGGATCCAAAAGTTCGATCGATCAGGGCGATCGCATCTTCGGTGGATATTCTGCCGGCTATAGAAATAACTGCATTATCGGGACGGAAATAGGTTTTGTGGAAGTCTTCGAGCTCGTTTCTGGTGAGCTTTGACATCGTAGCTTCCGTGCCCAAGGGAGAAAAAGCATAGGGATGTTCCTGGTACATCGCGTGCCGCAATTGCTCGAAGGCGATCGCAAACGGCTGTTCTTGTTGCGATCGAATTGCCGATATGGCAATGCGGCGTTCGAGTTCGACTTCAGCTTCCGGGAAAGTAGGCGATCGCGTCAATTGCGCCGCCAACTCCAAAATCTCCTCAAAATCTGCAGAAACCGTCTTCAAACTCACTAAAAAATAGTCTGTAGTAGAGTCGGCACTCAACCTCGCTCCCACCGATTCTACACGCTCGGCAATTTCCAGCGAAGACAGCCGATCGGTTCCCTTAGTCATTACCGCCGACAGCAAGTGACACAATCCTGCTTGTTCCGGCTGCACGTAGCGACTGCCGGCCCGCAGGAATATCCTAGCTGCAATAATATCTGCTGCTGGATTTTCTGCTGCTAAGACAACAATACCGTTGTCTAAAACCGTGCGCTGGATTTCATTTTTCATTGAATTCTTTGTTAACTGTTGACTGTTGACTGTTGGCTGTTGACTGTTCGCTGTTGATTGTTGACCACAGTAACAGATACATTTAACCCGGTAAATCTAGGAATCCACCTAAATCTACTTTGTATGACATATGTTTAATATGCCTAAAACGATGATGACTTAATGTAACCATCGCTCTTGCTATTTTAGCTGCAAGTCTTCTCTTACCTTTTTTCAATTAACAGTCAACCGTCAACCGTCAACCGTTATTAGATTGGTTTGAGTACCACGGCTGTATAGCGTCGGGGAGAGAGATATTGTTGAGCTAGGCGCTGGAGGTCTAAAGGCCCAAATGCTTTAATCCTGGTGGGATAGCTGAGCGCTAATTCCGCAGTGGCGATCGTATTGTAATATCCGTAAAGACCGGCGAGCTGTCCCGGCGTTTCGAGGGAGAAAGCAAAATCGTTGCACAGCAAACGCTGACAGCGGAGCAATTCTACCTCGGAAACTGGCTCAGACTGCAATTGCCAAAGTCGATCGCAAATCCGAGATTCCACCTGTTCGACATCCTTGGCTTCCAAGACTGCACTGATAGTAAATAAACTCGATTCCCGTTGCAGCGAGAAAGTGCTGTCGATCGCCTCTACCAATTGTAATTCTTCCCGCAGTTCCCTGACTAAACGCGAAGTCCGCCCGTCTGCGAGCAACACCGACAGCAAATCCAAGCCGCAAGCACTTTGCAAATGTTCAACTCCCGGGCCCGTCCAGGCCATCATCAGCCGCGCTTGTTCCAATCGGGGGAGGCCCAATTCCTGACGGCGAATTTCTATCAGTGGCGGTTCCGCCTCTGCAGTTAATTTGGGACAATCCCACCTGTCTGAAAACTGCTCGAATGCTTTCGCCGTGATCTCCCTAGCCTGTTCTTCATCAATTCCCCCGACTACCACCACAGTCATATTTTCCGGCTGATAGTGCGATCGGTGGAAACAGCGCATTTCGTGGGGAGTTCGCGACATCAGCAGCTCTTCCGTGCCGAGTACCGATCGCCTGTAGGGATGCCGCTGGTAAACTGTTTCCATCATGGCTTGGAAACCCAGCCAATCGGGATTGTCTTGAGCTTGACGGATTTCTTCGAGTACCACATCTCGCTCGCGATCGAATTCCCGATCCGGAATCGAAGCCCGCAACAGCAATTCTGCCAGCGGCTGGGCTGTTTCTGCTAAATAATCGGCTGCTGCGTTAACAAAAAAATGCGCGTAGTCGTGACTTGTAGCTGCGTTGGCGACACCGCCGCGATTTTCGATTACCTGGTCAAATTCTCCCGGCGCGATCGAATCCGTCCCTTTGAATATCATGTGTTCTAGAAAATGAGCCATTCCCGACCAAGAATCTGGCTCCAGCGTAGCGCCAGCCCTCACCCACACGTCTAGCGCGACCACCGGTGTGGCCGAAATCCGCTGGTGAATGACCGTTAACCCATTATTCAGCTTCCAGACATTGGCTGGGAACTCTAAAGCAGTGAGCAGTTGAGACAAGCTAGTTATTCTTAAACTTTAGTTAACTTCGGCTGCAACTATGGTAGCGCCTTCCAGCTATGCGATCGGGATTAATTGATACAAAAGTCCGTCTTCTGTTGGCAGTTGTCAGTTGACTGCTGGCAGTTGGCGCTTGGTAGTTGTCAGTTGGCGGTTGTTATTAAGGGTAATTTCTGCTTTTTTCAAAAACGACCTTAGCATTAATTAACTATCATTTCTTGGTTTAAAAGTCAATAGGTTGCGCGGGATATTAATGAATCAGTCGGGAGAAAGAGGATGTTATCAGAATATATCAATAAATTAAGAGATGTAAGAACACTAAAGACATTGAGAGGAGAAACGACAGATGGTAGCTACCCTAGAAGATACCAAGCGCCAAGCGATCGCCACTAAATTAGCAGACATGAAAGCGCTGCAAAACCTGTTGATCGCTAACGAGCAATTGTTCATCAATTCCTGCAACGACTCCGAACTAGCCCAGCGCTTCCGAGATATGCTCGAAGACGATCGCAAAAACTTGGGCGTATTAGAAACTACGATCGTGCAATACGGCATTCAAGCCGAGCCCAAAGAAACCAGCACAAAAATGATTGAAGAAGTTCAGAAACTCATGCAAGGTTCTGAACTCACATTGTTTGAAAAAGTCAGCCAGCACGAACTGCTCAAACACAAACAAACAATGGCCGGTTTGTTAATTCACAAAGCTGCTCAAGTAGTCGGCGCTGACATAGAAGCTGCCATTACCCCCCTCAACACAGTTAACTTTGAGAACCGCGCTCACCAAGAACAACTTAAAGGAGTTCTCGAAATTTTAGGCGTGCGCGAACTGACCGGCAAAGACCCCGACCAAGGCGTTTGGGCCCGCGTACAAGATGCAATGGCAGCCATGACTGGCATCATCGGCGGTGCAGTTACCCGCAGCAAAGATGAGATGAACATTACCGAAATCATCTCAATGGATCACCGCAAAACCGATACCCTATTTAT
Organism: Microcoleus sp. Pol12B3; assembly: GCF_036701355.1. Classification (NCBI taxonomy): domain Bacteria; kingdom Bacillati; phylum Cyanobacteriota; class Cyanophyceae; order Oscillatoriales; family Microcoleaceae; genus Microcoleus; species Microcoleus sp. Pol12B3. The sequence continues at coordinate 34,727 of NZ_JAUBQS010000050.1, read as the reverse complement.
GGAAATCGCAAGCACCGACGATCCTCAAAAACTACAAGAATTCTTCGGTCAACTTTACAAAGACCTCAGCGTTCACGCCGAAGCCGAAGAACAAGTTGTTTACCCAGCAATTCGCAGCTACTACAGCAACACTCAAGAACTGTACGACGAGCAAGCAGAAATGAAGCAAATGCTCGCCAAGATTAAGTCAATGAACCCGAGTTCTCCTGAGTTCAAAGCCCAAATCAAACAGCTCCAAACAGCGGTTCAAGATCACGTAAAAGAAGAAGAAAACGATATGTTCCCTCAAATTCGCCGCAACTTGAGCGAAGCACAAATGGAACAAATGGCTACTCAATTCAAAGCAGCCAAAAGCACTATCCAGCAAGAAATGGCTAACCTGAGCTAATTCAGCAGCGAGCTAATTGTAGCTCTAGGCGAGCTAAAAACTAGCTAAACTGCAACCTATCAATCCCGCTACCCACGTAGCGGGATTACTGTTTTGTGTAAACTCATTTGTGTCATTTGTGTAAACTCACCAATGTTCAAAAACTAATATCAAATCTGTTAGCATCGGAATTATTCATTTATCTATTCTTTTCATCAGCCTTCATCTGCGTCAATCTCTTGTCATCTGCGGCTGGATAAATTCTCTTTTTTTAACCGCAGATGAGGGCAGATTAATTGTATCAATTTCGGTTGCATCGTCCGTGATTGTTAACCCTTTGGCGAAGCTAAGTGGGCATCACTGTTGACTGGATTTTACGCCCGACGATGCTAGCAGATTGAATATAACTAAAAAAATGAATAAACCCGCCCTAGGTAACGTGGTTGTGGGGGCGGGTTTATTTATATGGTGAGTTATAGTCAGAGGTTGTGGGTGAAAGTTCCCCCACAAAATGCGGTTATTTATATATTAACTCGCGCCAAATCTACCCGTTAATAACAGATCCGCCGTTGGGATGCAAAATTTGACCAGTCATGTAAGACGAATCTTTTGAAGCTAAAAACACGTAACTGGGGGCAACTTCATCGGGTTGACCTGCGCGTCCCAAGGCAGTGTCTGCACCAAATTTCTCCACTTTTTCTTCAGGGAAAGTTGCAGGAATTAGAGGCGTCCAAATCGGACCGGGGGCGACTCCGTTGACGCGAATTCCTTTCTCAGCTAAACTTTGAGACAAAGAACGGGTAAAGGCAACAATTGCTCCTTTTGTGGAGGAGTAATCTAGTAATTGTTGATTGCCTTTGTAGGCGGTGACAGAGGTAGTGTTGATAATTGCACTTCCCTCTTTGAGGTGTTTGAGAGCGGCTTTTGTAAGATAAAACATGGAGAAAATGTTGGTGCGGAAGGTGCGCTCTAATTGTTCGGCGGTGATGTTTTCTATGCTTTCTTGGGGATGTTGTTCGGCGGCGTTGTTGACTAAGATGTCGAGATGGCCAAATTCTTTAACTGTTTGTTCTACAAGGTTTTGACACATGCTTTCATCGCCGATGTCGCCGGCGATCGCAATACAGCGGCGGCCTTGTTGTTCGATCGCCTCTTTGGTTTTTTTGGCATCATCATCTTCGTTGAGATAGCTGATGACCACGTTAGCGCCTTCTTTGGCAAAGGCGATCGCCACTGCACGCCCGATCCCACTGTCTCCGCCGGTAATTAAGGCTATTTTGTCCCGTAATTTGTCGCTACCGCGATAACCCTCCGCAAAGGATTGGGGTTGCGGGGTCATTTGGGATTCAATACCGGGTTGCTGTTCTTGATGTTGAGCCGGATTGGTTTGTTGTTGAGTTGGCATAACATATTCCTCTACGTTCTACCTCTATAAATAAAGGTTTTCTTGAGGCGGGGAATCGCTCTTTTTGCCGATCGTGCCCTACGACTAAAGACAGTAATTAAAGAGATAAATAAATCCGTCAGCCGAACCCATGATTGTGGCGGGCTGGTTTATATAAATTGTGAGTTTTCCTCAAAGATTGTCGGTAAAACCCCCCTCTAGCAGCATCGGGATATATTTGTTGTAGAGGCGGGTTTCACGAACAATATTTCCGGTAATTCAAGAAATCGATAAACCCGCCCCGCGAGCCTCTAATTAGTGTCAAAACAGAAAAAAGCACGCCAAAAAATGATTTGACGTGCAGTTTAAAGAAGCTAGTTACTAATTGCTGAGTCTCGAACTAGAAACCCAACCTAACATTAAGAGAAGGAAGGCTGAGCATTCTGAGTAGAAGAAGCGCCCAAGATCCATTTAGAATCCTTGTCATTGAGACCGTTATTTTCTAAAAACTGTAGAACCAGCGAACTCGCCTCGCGTTGCAAATCGTCCCCGTTAACAAAGGGGCTAAAACCTGCACTCTGAGGTGCGAGCAAGCTATCGGCGCTGCTAGCGTTAACGGTAGCATCCGGTGAAATGCCGCCGTCGAGCAGAGCATCGGGGATGCTAGAAGCAGTTACCACACCCGTGTCGCCAGTCACCGGATCGACGCTCTGAATAACTCTTTCTGGAGTTGTCGGTACTGTGTTAGGGCCCGGCACGTCAAAGCTAACCGGGTTGGGCCCAGTTCGGATCGGGAAATTGTTGGGAACGCCCGGAGTATCGAAGACTTCCAAAACAGAGTAGCTGGCTGGAGACAAATTATTAAACCGAGCAATCCCAGCAGCATCAGTTCTCACCAGCGGTTCTGTTGCAGCATCGTAGCGGCCGTTGCCATTCAAATCCAAAGTGAAGGGCACATCGGCAAGAGGCGGTTCGTTTCCGTCTTTTATACCGTTGCGGTTGTCATCTCGGAATTTAGGAACCAAGAGGTCGTAACGGCGGGAGTTACCGACCAAAGCGCAAGTAAAGGTTTGATTTGCACCGAGAACAACATCTACTGGTTGGGTAGTTTGGAAGTAACCAGGAGGCGTTACTTCTCGAATTTTGTAAGTGCCAGGGCGCAAATTGTTGAATGCAAAGGTACCAAACTGATTGGTAGTAGTAGTCGGTTCATTTGCTTGCAACTGACCGTCACCATTAGTATCGATAAAAATACTGACACCAGGAATAGCTGGTTCGTTTCCATCTCGATAACCGTTCAGGTTGAAGTCCTCAAACTTGCACCCGGTGATGTTGCTGCTGGGTGTGTTGGCAAAGGTAACGTTGGCGTCCTGAAGATTGAGGGTAACATCGACGCGATCTGCAGTAGAAGGCGAGAAATTCGGCGGTACAACTTCGCGGACGATATAGTTGCCCGGTGACAAGTTCGTAAAGGCGGCTCTTCCCTGGTCATTTGTCCTGAGTTGCTGTTCTCCAGTGTCGGGAGTGCCATTATTGTTGGTGTCTAGGAAGACACTGACACCGCTAATTGGCGCTTCACCCTGATTTGGTTCGTAGCGACCGTTGGCATTCAAGTCATTGTACTTGAAGACATTGATGATTGGTAGAGTGTTGCCCACACCGGCATTACTGCCAATACCCTGAGTAGCTCCAACCGGAGAAAAGGTAAGTGATGGCGAGGGGTTGGGGGCTGGTAAAGTTGTAACTGGGGCTGCAAAAATCGGCCGCTCACCAGTGGTCGCGATCGATCTTTCACCTGGTTGTTGAACGCCGTCGCGGTTGGAGTCTACGAATTTAGGGTCGTTTGGTTTCAGCGTGTAGGTTGAGTCTGCTACTAGCAGCGGTTGCTCTCTGCTGATCGTACCCTGGAATCGCGCCTGCGGCCCTGGTGCCGAAACCAGAGCGGGGTTTGCAGTGGTTGATACTGGAGCATTGAGGTTTCCTGGGACACCACCACCTACTTCAGCAGGCAGTACACTTGGAAAAATTTCCAACACTCTGTAATTGCCAGCTCGCAAATCCTTGAAGGTAACTACTCCGTTGGCATCTGTGATGGCTATCGGTTCGGAGCCTGCTCCATCCCAGCGACCGTTCCCGTTGACATCTAAAATAAACGGTACTCGGGCAATCGGGGGTTCCAATACTCCACTAACAACATTTCGCAAGCCGTTGCGGTCTATGTCTCGAAATTTGTTAACTTCAATTTGATAGAGCGGAGTATCGCCAACTTGAGCGCAGGCAAAGGTTTGACCGGCTGCTACCGTCACGTCGAGTACGGGAACGTTGCCGGGGGGTGTGCTTTGGGGAAAATCTTGTGTTTCTAAGGGTTCTGCGTTTGTAGCATTAACTTCTAGTCCGGTAACGGAACTAATTTGTCGTATGATCCGTTCTTCCCGAATCTTGTAGGTTCCGGGTGCTACGTTGAACGACCATGCACCATTTTTGTCTGTTAAGGTGCTGGGTTCCCCTGCATCGCGTTGACCGTTGCCATTGGCATCAATATAAATCCTGACATTTTTAATCCCCGGTTCATTTCCATCTCGGAAGCCGTCGGCATCTATGTCTAGGTATTTGCATCCAACGATTCGGCTGCCTTGATCGACTGGGCCGTTGCCAAACAAAACGTTGACATTTCTGTTGCCAACGGTGACAGCTAGGGGGTTGGGAGTAGTAGGGGTTAAACCAGGAGGTATTGCCGTTTCCGTAAGTACGTAGTTGCCGGGGACAAGATTTATGAATGAGAACGCGCCGTTAGCGTCCGTCGTGGTTGAGAGTTCGCCAGTACCAGCATTAAATACACCGTTGCTGCTTGTTGCTGGTTCGAGGAGAATGGGGACATCCCGCAGACCTATTTCAGTTGGCTGTCGGATGCCGTCCCGGTTCTGGTCAAAGAACTTGATGCCTAAAATTGCCGGGCCAGCATTCCCAACCACCACTGGCTGTAATTGCTGGGCAATGCGCTCTTCGTTTGAGTTATTTGAGTTATCTGCCATGATTTCTCTCCTTCACACCTAAATCCACGTAAATTACAGACTACTGTATGGGTTGTAACTTGCTGAGTAGTTTTTACTAATAGCTGACAACCGCTACTCGATTTTACATACGTCTGCACTTGAGGTAATGTTCCCATCTCACACAACAATGCCTCAAGCTTTGTCGCTGGCAAGTATATCAGGTTTTGAAGAACCCTGGCAATTTGAGGGCAACTTCTTCAGGATTTGCACGCCTTCTCTGTCCGTACATACTTGCTGTTTCGAGCTTTAAAAAGCCTAAGACTGACTTCTCCCCCCTGACATCAAGTCCGGCGGCATCGTTCTTGTTCGTCCTGGTTCACTGTCCTAGACGATCGCCTCCTCTGGGATTGCCAAGGACACAGAACCAGCATCGATCGAGCTACCGGACTTGATTATGACTTGCCCTGACTGGAAATACGCCGATGGGTTTGGGGGAATTACCTGATAGTTTCTCACTCACAGAGATGCTACTACCTCTGAGTCTTGCACCCAATATACAAGCCAGCTTCGGAGTTGCCGGAACTTAGGCTTGAGTGTTGGAGGTTGCCAACAATAGGGTATCACGCGAGCGCCCTTTCACCTCTTCGTTATTTTTATCTGCGGTTTGGGATTCCGGGCGATCGAGCTTTGTCTCACCCTACATAACCGAGAAATCTCTCGCAGCCACAGTGCTGACCCAGTTCCCGATCGCCCCCTTATTAATTAATTCCTTTGTGTTGACAACATTACCACTTTGTGAGTGAGGCTCCAGACCGACATTCTGTTGCCCAAAGTTAGGAATATTGCCTAAATTGGCCAAAGATCCATCACGCAAAAATTTAGTAATTCGATCGCTATCACGACCCTCGCTCAAAGGCAAGCTATCCGCCACCATATTACCTGCAGGTTCCAGTCCCGCATAGCTGCTGGCATTCGTCAGCGGGTCGTCCTTCAAGGATTTAGCCAACCTACCCTCAGCATCTGCCGTCACCACATCTCCCGTCACCACATCGATTTTGCTAGCCCGAATCTCTGCCGACACAACAACCACCGCAGGCGGAGTCGTTTGAATGAAACCGGGTGGCTGAACTTCGCGGACAACATAACTACCTACCGGAACATTGCGGAAACTGTAATTGCCCTGAAGGTCGCTTAAGGTACTCGCTTCGCCCGGATCTAAACTGCTGTTGTTGTTGAGGTCGATGTAAATCTGAGTGTTGGCGATCGGGGGTTCCCCGGGATCTAGGCGACCGTTGGCGTTAAAATCGTTAAATTTCACACCGCTGATCGTGCCCGTCACCAACACGTTACCAAAGCTGAGATTAGTGGCATTCGTGCCGTTGCCGACGGCGATCGGAGTCGGATTGGGCGTAGTTTGTCGAAAACCCGGCTGCGGGACTTCTCTCACCACATAGATCCCTTGGGGCAAGTTAATAAAAGAGAAATTACCTTGGGCGTTTGTTAAAGTCGAAGGTTCGTTGGGGTCTCGGCCGCCGTTGTTGTTGAGGTCAAGGTAAATCGGCCAGTTGGCAACTCTCGGCTCCGTCGGTTCGTTGATACCGTTAGCGTTGATGTCGTTGAACTTAAAGCCGCTGATGCTGCCGGTAGGAAAATTGTTGCCGAAATTGACGCCCACAACGTTGGTATTGCCGATTATGTCGATCGGGCCTGGATTTGGCGTAGTCTGTACCCATCCCGGTTGCTGGGCTTCCCTCACCAAATATCGGCCGGGAGAAACATTGGCAAAAGTGTAGTTGCCTTGCGGGTTTGTAATGGTGTTGGGTTCGCCGGGCTCAAAGCTGCCGTTGCCGTTGAGGTCCATGTAAATTGGCCAGTTGGCCAGAGGCGGGTCTGTCGCATCTCGGACGCTGTTGGCATTGAGGTCGTTGTATTTGAGACCGCTGATGCTGCCGACAAAAAAGACATTGCCAAAATTGATGTTGTTGACAGTGGCGTTGGAAGTAACGTTAACCGGGCCGGGGTCAGGCGTGGTTTGGCGAAAACCCGGTTGCTGGACTTCTCGGACCAAATATGTACCTGCGGGAATATTGACAAAAGCGTAATTGCCTTGAGGGTTGGTCAAAGTAACAGGTTCGCCGCCGTCGAGCCTGTTGTTGCGGTTGAGGTCGAGGTAAATTTGCCAGTTAGCTAGCCCTTGTTCCCCGGGATCTCGGCTGCTGTTGTTGTTGATGTCGTTGAATTTTGTGCCTGCGATCGTCCCTGCGTTAAAGTTGTTGCCAAAATTGATATTGCCAGCGTTTGTGCCGCTGGTAATCGTGATGGGTGCGGGATTTGGGGTAGTTTGGCGAAAGTTCGGCTGCTGGACTTCCCTAACTTGGTACGTTCCCGGTGGCAGGTTGGCGAAGATGTAGTTGCCTTGCGGGTTTGTAAGGGTGGAAGGTTCGTTAAATTCTGGCTGGCCGTTGTTGTTGAGGTCGAGGTAGATTTGCCAGTTGGGAATGGGGACTTCTCCGGGATCGGGGCGGCCGTTGGCGTTAAAATCGTTGTATTTGGTGCCGCTGATGCTGCCGACTTGGAAGTTCCCGATGTTGACGTTGCCGATGTCTATTTGGCTGGCGGTTCTGGATTCGGACATGGTGTTGCTGGGGCCCAATGAACGCGGTTCAATGTTTTCTGTAGGGCAATCTAGCAGTTTTTTTGCCAATTGCAGCTATTTGAGAGGGATAAATTTTTTTTAGGAAAGGCAAGGAAGGAAAAGTTGCGAGTTTTGATTTAATGTGGGAACCTGGCTTTGCCTCGGAACCAGTAAATGCCCGATGCCCAATTCCCAATGCCCAAATTCCCAATTTTTTCCAGATTTGATGTACGATCGCTACCAGTTTTGCAGAGGTCGAATTCCCAATGTCCCAAAACTTGACAGCAAGCTGGAATGAAGCCCGCGAGGTTCCAAGTTTGCTCTTCGGCTGGAGTTTGTGCGGTTTATTGGTAATGGGATCGATCGCCCCTACTCCTGCTGTCGCACAGCTACCTATCTCCGAACAGAGTAACAGCAACAGCCCGATCGCTCAAACAGGTGCGATCGTCCGCCCCACGCTCAAATTGGGCAGCCGCGGCTCGGAAGTGAGCGAACTCCAAGCTGCTCTTAAATTATTGGGCTTTTACCCTGACACTGTAGACGGGATTTTCTCACAAAGCACCGCTAGAGCTGTGTCTCAGTTCCAAGAAGCAGCAGGCCTGCCTCCCGACGCCATAGTCGGTCAAGATACTTGGAACCGGCTGTTTCCTGCGACTCCGAGCGCGATCGAAAACCCGATCGCCAACGCTCCTGTAAGTGCCGACAACTCAGAGATTAACCCCCAAGCGCAGCCAACAAATTTTCCGGTTTTAAGAAGACGAATGCGGGGGGCGGCAGTCAGAGATTTGCAAGAACGGCTGCGGGTCAAGGGATTTTTGCGGGTGAGTGCTGACGGCGTGTTTGGCCCGGAAACTCAAGCTGCTGTCAAGGCGGCTCAGCGACAATATCAACTGCCAGCAGACGGCATTGTCGGCCGCGCAACTTGGGAAGCTCTGCTGCGTTGATAGCAAGCGCAAAGTGCCGGATATGCACGTTGCGGTATCGGGCGATCGTACAAATTGTTAATAATCGCTTTTGGAAGTATTTCTGCACGTCAAAAAGTGTCAAGTTTGGTAAACAAAGTGTTTTTATGCGCGCAGTTGGTGTTAACTTAAAAACATGAGGGGCAAAACCAAGAAGCACAAAAAACTTGGATAAAAAATTTGGAATTAGAGTATTTGTCCCGATCGGCTCTAGTTCGCAGGCAACGCCTGAACCGTGTAGCTTATTAGCAAAGAAAGGTTGACATTGCGATTCGTATTGGTTAGATAGCTTGAGGCTATTGTATGAATCAAAAGTTGCGATCGCACAACAGTCAAACACAGAAGTCTGAATAGACTCCGCTGATAGCTAGCTCGTATGCAGAGTAGTTGCAAAAAAGTCCACCTTAGTTGTAGTTTGCTGAAACTCAGCAGAGCTAAAAACCCACTTGAATCAACTTAATTTACAAACTTTTTAGGGTCTGGCATCCGATATGCTAGGCCCTAAAATTTTGTTGTTGGTTATTGGTTATTGGTTATTGGTTAAGCTCCTTTAAATGCCGAACAGCTTAGCCGGAAAGGATATTCCCAATGCCCAACCCCCAATGCCCAATGCCCAATAACTATTTAATCTCCTCAATTCGAGCATTCAAACCGTTAGCGCTGAGCATTTGTAGCAATTCATCAGCTTTTTCGCGTTCCCGAAAAGCACCGGCTTGCATCACCGGTCGCCCGCTGGAAAAAGAGCGAAAAGCATCGGGAACGAGGGATTGCATTTTTTGTCGATCGCCCGGCCTGTCGGTATCCACCACAACTCGATACCGGAAACCCAAAGCTCTGGCTCTATCAAATGACGGCGAATTATCCTCGGCATCGGGCAAAGAATTCCCCCCTAAAGGTGCAGGTACATAGCCGCCCCTTCCGATAGGAATGTTGCGGCCCGGAACCGGCAATCTACCTTCGGAAGCAACCGAACTGGAACTATCAAAATTGGGAGGAATAATTGGTTGCTGTACCGAACTTTCCGAAACCGATCGATAATTCGGATCGGGCACGGGAATTGCGATTGTCCCTGGGACTACCGATGAAGCAGCGGCATTCCTCCCAGAAAGTTCTTGCTGCAACTGAGCGCTTGGCGGTGTCGGTCGATTTTGCACTGGTCGCCTGGAAACGGGCGCAGGTGGGGGAAGTGGCGCTCTTTCAACTCTGGGACTTAGCCGACCGGGAGTGTAAACAGGGAGAGAAGTGTCTGGGCCACCGATGCTGGGAGGTCGATCGGCCCTTAGCTGCAAAGCACTTCCCCCCATTGGCGGCGGCGTAAAAGTTCCCGCCACATCAACCGAACCCGTCGTCCGGCTGCTCAACAATTGATTGCCGTAAGCTGGGATTACTTGACCTTTTGCCGCATTGTTGACATCGTACTGACCGTTGTTGCGAATTACATTGCCCCCCGGTTCGGCGGCAGTTCCCAAATCCGGCAGAGAACTCGCGATCGCCACAATTCCGTCCCGGCGATTACTCTCGATATAATTGTTACGCAGCACAGGTCTAGCATTAGCTTGCACGACCACGCCATCTTTATTGCGAGTAATTTTGTTACCGATTAGCAGAGGCGAAGCGTTCTGCGCTACATTCACCCCAAATCCGGTGTTTTCAAACACATTATCTCGAACTTCCGGCTGGGAACTCCCAAAAATTGTAATGCCGTTAGCTCCATTTTTCGAGAAAACATTCCCGCCAATCGTAGGCCTGGAAGTACCCACTACCGAAATTCCGTCGTGAGTGCTGCCAGAAAAAGTATTGTTGACAACCGTCGGAGAACTCGATTCGATCCACAAAGCGTAACCCCGATAGTTGGTATTCGTCACCGTCACCCCGCTGAGTCCCGCCCCATCTGCGCCTAAAATCGCAATATTTTGACCCGCCGAAGTCGGACTGATAAAGTATCCTCCGCCTTTGATGACAATATTTTGACCGCGAGTGTTGGGATTTCCCTGAACTGTCACGCTGGGCCTGAGCATTAATGGAAATTTTTCGCCGGTTTGCTCGCTGTAAGTACCGGGCGCTAGCAAAATCGCTGTTTTGGGCGGGGCGACGCTTAAGGCGTAGGTAAGGGTTTTAAACGGAGCTCGATCGCTGCCGTTGCCTCCTGTGTCGCTGCCACCGATCGAGCTGACGTACAGTATGTTAATCTCGCTCTCGAGCGTCTGAGAAAGTAGCTGCACTCCCGGTATCCCGGCAGCGATAACTGACGGTTGATGGTTGCAAAGGGCGGTGGTGGCAAAAACGAGCAAAAGGCAAGAACTCAAACAAGATTTTTGCGATCGCTTTTCTTTGCACTCGCTATATTGAGAATTTAGGAGCATAAATAAACCCCACTGATTTGCGATCCGAGTTCCGCTTCCCGATTTCGGTGTCGGGTTTTTGCGATCGAACTTTGATTTCACCCGCCTGCTGGGGTTTTCTGCTGTTAATCTTTTGTGTTGTTCTGCTAACCTCACGGCTCTCCTCCGAAGTGTGGTATGCAGTTTAACGATTCCACTCTTATCAAGTTTGATCTATTATGCTTTGTTTTCATCAAATTCAATAAAACTTTAAAAATTATTGTCTAATTTACATCGGTTTATGCCAAAATTAAGCCGCCTGCTTTGCCACAATCTTGACGGCGTGAGAGAATATAGCGGGTTGATTGGTAAGATTAATTATAATTAGGGTGGTTCTGAATGACCGACAAACAAAACAGAACTTTACCGGCACAGCCAGCCCTCTGCCGGATTTTAGATGCAAATTTAGATCGATCGCGGGAAGGGTTGAGAATTATTGAAGAATGGTGCAGGTTTGGTCTCAACAACGCCGATTTAGCTGGCGAGTGCAAGCAACTGCGTCAAGAATTGGCTGCTTGGCACGTCGCAGAACTTCGCAGTGCTAGAGATACGCCGGCCGATCCGGGTACGGAGTTGACTCACCCGCAGGAAGAGCAGCGTTCGAGCATTCAGCAGCTACTGGAGGCGAATTTCTGTCGGGTGGAAGAAGCTCTGCGGGTACTCGAAGAATACGGCAAAATTTACGATCGGAATATGGGCGGAGCTTTTAAGCAGATGCGCTATCGGGTTTATACTCTCGAAAGCAATTTGCTGGCTTACCGGCGCTACCAGCAGTTACTTCGATCGCAGTTATACCTTGTAACTTCGCCGAGAGACAACTTGATGGGAGTCGTGGAAGCTGCTTTGCAAGGCGGACTGACTTTGGTGCAGTACCGCGACAAAAGCTCAGACGACGGCGCAAAGCTGGCTAACGCGCGCCAGCTTTGCGAACTTTGTCACCGCTACGATGCTTTGCTGATTGTGAACGATCGCGTGGATTTGGCCATTGCAGCGGATGCCGACGGCGTACACTTAGGGCAGGGAGATTGGCCTGTGGCGGAAGCGCGCAAGTTGCTCGGCCCGGGACGGATCATCGGTCGTTCTACTACGAATGGCGAGGAAATGCAGCGAGCTATTGAAGAGGGAGCCGACTACATTGGAGTTGGGCCTGTTTATTCCACTCCGACTAAACCTGATAAACAGGCGGCGGGTTTGGACTATGTGCGGTATGCTGCTGATAAGTCGCCGATTCCGTGGTTTGCGATCGGCGGAATTGATATCAACAACCTCGATGAAGTATTGAATGCCGGAGCTCAAAGGGTTGCCGCAGTACGCGCGATTATGGAAGCAGAACAGCCTACTTTAGTCACGCAGTTTTTCATCTCGCAGTTGATTCGGATGGAGAATCTGAAAGCTCAAAAAGCTTTGCACGGAAAAAGCTAGGTTTATTTGCGATTTTTAGGGCGGGTTTAGCACAGGAAATCTGTGCATAAAATATAATTTTGTTACCAAACCCGCCCTAAAAACAGATATTTTACTGATGATAAATCAAATTGCGCTGCAAGTTAACGGAGAAACCCGCAATTGTGCGATCGACACACCGTTACCAAAATTACTAGAACAATTGGGATTAAACCCGCGCTTGGTGGCTGTGGAGTACAACGGGGAAATTCTGCACAAACAATTTTGGGAAACTACACAGATGCAAGAGGGCGACATCTTAGAAGTTGTCACAATTGTCGGGGGAGGCTAGCCACAAATAGGTGACAAATTAAGCCTCTAGTCCGCCAGGGAATTCATTCCCTGGCTAATAGCTAAAGTCCTCTCAAGAGGACTAATGAGTTCTTCAGTCCTCTTCAGAGGACTTTAGCTTTGAGGCAGGGGATGAAACCCCTGTCGGACTATCGGTTCTACGTTAAGTTATCAAAAATTCAGACGAACCTAGGAACGTAGAATTAAACTGCGACAGCTTCAGCCACAGGTGCTGCTACAACAGGATAAATGCTGACTTTCTTGCGAGTTTTTCCTTTTCTTTCAAAAGTCACCACACCGTCAATCATGGCAAACAGAGTATCATCCCTGCCGATACCAACATTATTACCAGGGTGAACTTTAGTGCCGCGTTGACGGATCAAAATGTTGCCAGCTTTGACAACTTGACCGCCGTACTTTTTGACACCCAGACGCTGAGAATTAGAGTCGCGTCCGTTACGTGTACTGCCTGTACCTTTCTTGTGGGCCATAATATCCTCAACTGTATTTACTATTTTTTATTCTGAATCAGTTTCGGCGGTTTGGGGGGTTTCAACAACTGCTTGAGTTAAGTCTCTGGCTGCTAAGACTGTACCGTTGACGCTAATCGAGTCAATCATAAAGCGAGTTGTTTCTTGACGGTGCCCTTTTTTCTTCCGAGTTTTCTTTTTCGGCTTCATCTTGTAGACGAGGACTTTGCGGCCCCGGAAATGCCGGAGAACCGTTCCTTCTACTGTGGCATTTTCTAGTAGAGGCTGGCCGATATGAACCTCGCCTTCGTGCTGGATCAGAAATACTTTGTCTATGGTGACTTTGGATTCAGCTTCAACGTGAAGCAGTTCGATGTCGTAGAAGCGGCCTGGTTCTACCCGAAATTGTTTGCCGCCGGTTTCAATGATTGCGTAAGTCATGGGATGGTTGTTGAGATTGCCGTACAGGTAGCTGATGAGTCATGGGTCATTGGTCGTTGTGGACTTTTGACTGCTGACTGCTCTCCAGCTTTTGGAATGTCTTAACCTGATCCGAGCCGGATTTAGACAGACAATCTACTATTATTGCGGATTGTTGTAGTTTTGTCAAGGTAAAAGGCACTTAATCTTTTCTAATTGTTAGTTTGAGAACAGATTTGTGGCGACGAACTACGGAATGCTTACAGAGTTAAATGTAGATTTTCTCAGATTCTCTCTTCTGAAATAGGGCAGGTAAAAATGGCAAATCGCATTTGGAAATTCTTAAATACTGATATCAAAGAACTGTGTTCCGCCGAAGCAGCGGAGGGAATCGGAGAAGCTGGGAAAACAGCCGCCGAATTGGCAAAAATGTTCAAAGAACAAGGGCTGGACAATAGCAACTTACTGCTAGAGGTTTTGAACTCTCCCTTAGCTCAAGTTGTGGGAACTGGATTACCATTTATCGGGATGGCGGCGAAAATGCTGGCGTTTTTTATAGAAAAAACTCAACAGCAGCCGACTTTAGCTGAGTGCATTTTCCTCGTCAGTCAGGCGGCTTATCTGGAAAGTTTTAAGGAGGTTCTTGGACAAGACGATAGTCTGTTAAATCGCATCGGGCAAACTCCTGTTTCCGATGGAGTTAAGCAGTTGCTTGAAAAATTGGCAGATTTAGAATTGAACGATAAAGCAGCCAAAGAAACTGTTATTTGCTTTCGCGATTCGATGTTAGCCACGGAATTTAACCGAGTGCTGTCAGAGCGGCTGCAACAAGCCGGACTCAATGCCGATGAAGCTCAAATTTTGACAAAGAGAGTTGCTGCTAATACTCACCGCTATTTAATCGAAGCTTGGGCAGCTTCCGGCGATGCCATGAAACATCTTGGACAGCCTTCTATCAGCGAATGGCGTGAGGAACAGGAGAAATATTACAGCATTAACAACTACCTGCAAGAACAAATTGCCTCTCTACCCCTAGAACTCGTATTTGCAGAAAATTTTGCATTCAAGGATATCTACGTGCCTCTGAAGGAAAAGCCACTTGATGCAAATGGTAAGCCCATAAATAATGCAGAAGCTTTCGATTTAGAAACTTGGGCAAAAAATTTGCTTGAGAATGAAAAAAAACAAAATCGGGTGATGTTTGTCGAAGCTGGGCCCGGACGCGGTAAAAGCGTTTTTTGTCGGATGTTTGCTGACTGGGTGCGACAACATTTTCATCCAGTTTGGACGCCCGTGTTAATTCGACTGCGATATATTCCCAAATTGCAAAATAGTTTCCCAGAAACGCTAAAAAAAGCAATTAATGCTGGTTTTGCTAGCGATGACGGCTGGTTGACAGATAGAAACACGCGATATTTGTTTTTCTTGGATGGCTTTGACGAGTTGCTGATGGAAGGGAGAAGCAGCGGCGGTTTAAAGGAATTTCTCGAGCAAGTAGGACAATTTCAGCGGGACTGCGCTCAGAATTCGGAAATGGGACACCGGGTTTTGATTACTGGCAGACCTTTAGCTTTGCACAGTGTTGAAAGGCAAATGCCGGATAATCTGGAGCGCGTCGGAATTCAGGTAATGGATGACGAACTACAGCAGCAGTGGTTGAGCAAGTGGGAAACACAATTAGGGGCAGAAAAAACCTCAGCTTTTCAGCATTTTTTGCAAGATGAATGTTGTCCAGAACAGGTCAAATCAGACTTGGCGCGAGAACCGCTCTTGCTTTATCTGTTAGCAGCGATGCACCGAGATGGAGAGTTGAAAATTGACGATTTTCAAGGAACTAACAGCACTCAAGCAAAAATTTTAATTTACAACAAAGCTGTGAATTGGGTACTCACAAAACAGCGGTCTGAAAAGGACAATCGCAAGTTGACAGAACTGGAAATAGAGGATTTGCGGCGCATCCTGAGAGAAGCAGGGTTGTGCGTGGTGCAGTCGGGAGAGGAATGCGCTCCTGTAGCGATGATTGGGGAACGATTGAGAGAAGACAACTCGGTTAAAGCATTACTTGAAGAAGCACAAAAACAGATTGGCGATAATCCTCTGAGAAATGCTTTGGCGGTTTTTTATCTTCAGCAAGGCAGTAAAGAAGGTTCTGTGGAGTTTGTACACAAGAGTTTTGGTGAATTTCTGTGTGCGGAACGATTGAAAGAAAGTCTGGAAGAGTGGACGGAACCGGGAAAGAAACGTAGAGAATTTAATACTCAAGACTCTCAGATGGACTGGGAGATTTATGATTTGTTGGGTTATGGGCCGCTGACAGAAGAAATTGTGGAATATTTGATGGGGTTGTTAACAACTCCGGCTCTTGCAGGGAAGGAAAGTCTGTTTCGCCCTGTGGAGTTATTCCAGCGTCTGGAGGATTTTTATCTGCGGTGGTGCGAGGGGGAATTTATTGATATGCTGCCGGAAAGCTTGCCTCAGAAGAAGATGCGCCTACTGCGAGATCAATTGAAAACCCAAGAATTGGGACAGCGACAAATAGATGTTTATGCTGGTTTGAATGTGATGATTTTGCTGTTGGAGTTGCACCGTTACGGTCAGGAGACACCTGAATTCAAAGACAAAATAGTGTTTTATCCTTGTGGGAAACTTAATGCTGGAGGTACACTTGACGATGCAAGTCGGTTGTTGTGTCTCATCGGTTATAGCTGTTGTATCGGGAATTTGGGCTTTGTCCAAACAGTTGGGAGATTTCTCAGCAGCGCAAACCTCAGCAGCGCAAACCTCAGTGGTGCAAACCTCAGCGGCGCAAACCTCAGCGACGCATACCTCAGCGCCGCAAACCTCAGTGACGCATACCTCAGCGGCACAGACCTCAGCGGCGCAGACCTCAGCGGCGCTGAGCTTTCCGGCGCAAACCTCAGCTACGCAAACCTCAGCTATGCAGACCTCAGCTACGCATACCTCAGTGGCGCAAACCTCAGCGATGCAGACCTCAGCTACGCCGACCTCAGCTACGCAGACCTCAGCGGCACATACCTCAGCGGCACATACCTCAGCGGCACAGACCTCAGCGGCACAGACCTCAGCGGCGCAGACCTCAGCGGCGCATACCTTAGCGATCGCACTTTTGGCGATGTCAAATGGAACGAGAATACAAAGTGGGAGAATGTTCGAGGTTTGGATACAGCCGTTGATGTTCCAGAAGCGTTAAGCCAACAGCTAGGAATGCAGTAGAAACATTTTTCCAGGCTTGGCGTATCATTTTTATGAACAGGCTTTCCGGCCTGTTCCACAAAGAGTGAATTTTCTTGTGGGGTGGGCCCGAGAGTCCGCGCCCGAAAGGCCGATCGACCTTCGTATGTCGATCGACCTTATTTTATCCAAAAGGTCGATCGGACGGGATTCAAGCCGTCACAGAACATTTGCGCGATCGTAACAATTCCAAAGCTTGCTGTTTCACCCTACCCTCCATCACCTCTTTTTGCAAATTAATAAAAGCCTCAAAATCTTCTAAGCCGTACTTAGTCATCTGCAACTGCTGTCGCAACTGTTCTTCGGCCTCAACCGTTAAGTAACCTGTTGCCAAAGCTTTTCGGACAATTTTACTGATTAAAGTCATAGTAGCTTCACCCTGAATACACCTACGTTAAAACACTGAAGTTTTGTCAACCGACTAACTCAGCTTTTAGTTTGTTTCATAATTACCCTTCAAATTGGTTAAATCTACCTTAAGGTCTATGTAAATAAAGTTATTTTTGATACATCCCTGAAGCTTGAGCGATTTTAAATCTACAGTGCGATTAATTGATTTATGTAGTTTTTGCCCTACTCTATTATTCTTCAATAACGTTAAATCTACCTTAAGGCATAATTTAAACATAGCGATTTGTGACATTGGAAATTGTATGGACTTTAAATGTAGACACAAATTAAATTGGTATAATTAATTTCTGTCTAACAACAGTCGCCATTCTCTGACAGCAAAAGGAGGAACCAGCAATTGTGTCTCATTTTGATTTTTCACGGGCAAATTCAACTGCAAAGGTCGATTACTTTCCAATTGTGTAATTATTGATTTGAAATCGTATTCTCCGACATTAATTGGCAAACCCGATTCGTTCCAAATATCATTAGCATTGCCAATTTCGCGCTTGCCCGCAGCAACTTTCAGCGGAACCGGGTGCTGCAATTCTGTTCCGGGAAATCCTACTAATCTCAGATTTAAAGACTTTACTACTCCCGACTTTACTCGCTTGTACAAAACAAATTGCCATGCTTTATCGTCTGTATCACGCAGGCTTTGTACGGATCGGAACATTACTGTCTCAGCAGTTTCGGGATATTTGTGAATCGAGGCGAAAGCGGGCGGGCTAACCGCTAAGATTAGATACAAACACAAGCTAATTACAGTTAAAGCCTTGAAAAGCGAAGGTTTTGTACTGAGATTGTTCATAGGATGACCAAAATATCGCTTGTTACCCAAAAGTTTAATAGATAAAAAAGTAGGGTGCGTCGCACGCACCCTACTACTCATTTTAAACCTAGATGAATCCAACTGCCTGCTTAGGCGGGAAGAGCATAAAAAGCAACCCCCTCATCCCGGAAATCTGACCTCCCCTGTACCGCCCGCCGCTGGTTTGGGTCTGCGGTGAAAAAGTGTGTAATATTTTGCGGATTTTCCCGTTCCCTCGCCAGGTTGGTAAAACGAAAGACGGGTATCGCACCCGAAACAGCCGTGTTATATGAATTGAAAGCGTCTCCGTCAGCACGGAACTGCGGTAAGTTGTCGCGAATAAACTGTATGTCAGTAGGTTTATTCGTATAGAAATAGGTTCCTGATGCTGTATTGAAGAAGCGTTGAACCTTTGCGTTACCGTTGGCTGGAGCGATAAATTCATCGCCTTCACTCTGGTAACGAAAAGGGTTGTTTAGTCGGTCATTTTTCTCTGTCGGGTCTGTGGTATAAAAATGCCCTCCTGCCGCCTTGTCAAAGAAACGCGCGACGGGAAGATTGCCTGTTAGAGGGTCCCCGCTACCGCCCCCGATGATGTTGCCTTGTGCATCTAAAGTCGCACCTGTTATGGGGTCTTTCAAGGCGACATTGCCACTGGGAGTGGAAACCTGTAATGTGAAAGGCTCAGGAAGTGATGTTAAGGTCTCAGGGCTAGTCACGCGGACTACATAGTCCACACCAGGCTGACTTCTAAGCGGGGGAGCAGGAAAAGTTGGTAGGTCACCAACACCCGGCGCTATTTTTGAGTTGAGGCTGCCGCCGCTATCATCATCCTGAGCAACAAGAATACCCCTATCAGCGACATTCGCACCCTTGCTGCCTTTGAATACCTGAAAGACTTGCACGTAAGGGTCATAGCTACTGCCCACATCATTTTTAAAAAGATCGATTGATATTGGCTGATTAACTAACTCTACCTCTAAGATGTAATCTTTAGCGCGAGTTGTTGTATCAATAGAACCCAAGGGAGGTATGATAATCTTGTCAGTTGCAGTTAGCCGATTGGTCAGTTGAATTGATGCCATTTAAGCTGTCCTCTTAACTTTTTTGATAGCAGGTGTTATAAAATACTGCCTTCTACATTTATAAAACACTCAAGACCGATAAGTTACCTAAGAGCTATTAGTATTTTTATTAGGTATTTTTGTGAGAAATACACCAGATTAAAATTATTTCTTTAAATTAAATTAATAATTAACAATACTTAGCGGGACTTAAACAAAGTTTATCTTGAAAATAGGCTCAAACCCATTCGCTATAATGGTTTCAGATCGTTTTTTTTTGCTATTCTGTTACTACAACTGGTTTGAGCCTCCATTACCCGGAGCGAGCTAAACTATTTACCCACAGCGGAATACAAGCCGATTTTAGTCAGCAATTTGTTTAAGTCCCGTTAGGAAAGTTTTTGAATGAAAGCCTAAAAATGCCATTCTACCGTTTGTATCGGGGCTTGATGAAAGCCTGAAACCCTGATTATATAGTTAGCGATTGAAAACTATCCTAAGTGTTATTTATAGAATTAGTCCGCCTATCTACTAAATTTGGCATATTATACAGAAAGTTTCCGTATAACTCGTAGTTATACCGATGAGGTAGCTACTGGAGAAAAATTTTATCCATAGGGATTGGAAGGACTTAAAAAGATGCTAACAGAAAGACCTTTAGCTGTTGATTATTCTCAACAAGATGCAACTTCAAAGTTTGTTCAGCGCCCGCTCGTTCACTCCAGTCATGACGCGGGATGGAAAAATATTCATCTAGCACACTATCAACTGCCTGCAATGGAAATTCCTGAAACATCTGGTTCTCAACATATAATTTGTCTTCCATTTTGGAAGGAGCCAACAGAAGTGGAATTAGCCTTTGATGGTAAGCGTCACCTAGTGCAGCATGACCGGGATGAAACGGGTTGCATTGAAATACTTCCTGCTTACGCACCTATTAAGGCTAGATGGAGTCAGGAAAATGATATCACTCACTGCTACCTTGAGCCTACATTTCTTAATCATGCCGCCTATGAGTCAGTAAACCCAGATCGAGTTGAAGTTAATCTGACGCTTAAAAAACCCGATCTGCTAGTTTGGCAAATTATCTTAGCACTGACAGCAGTATTGGAAAACGATCCAAATAATAGTTGCTTTTATGCGGATTCAATGGCGACGGCTCTAGCGGCTCATTGCTTAACATATTACTCAACCCGTAAGCATACTCTGATGGAATATGAAGACGGCTTGTCAAAATACAAACTGAAGCAAGCTATTGAATACATCAACGAGCATTTTAGTGAAAATGTCTCGTTAGCAGAAATTTCAGCCGAATTAGGTATGAGTCAATACTATTTCTGTCGCTTGTTTAAGCAATCGACTGGAATGACTCCTCATGCCTACTTAATTCAGCAACGAGTAGAGCGATCGAAGCAACTATTGAAGCAGACAGAATGGACAATAAACAATATTGCGATCGAGTGTGGCTTTGCCAATCCCAGTCATTTTGCAAAGTGCTTTCGCCGATACACAGGCATTTCACCTAAACAGTTTCGCATGATTTAGCAAGATTGTGTTCTAATCGCAAGGAAGTGTTCGACTTGAACTGGCAAAACAGATTAAAGTCGCTTACAAGGTGGCATCAGGTGCATCTAACTTTTTCCGACGGAAAAAGTAGCTGTATCGAGTTGACGGGGTGTTTACTTATTATGAATATACATGACACAGCGAAATAAACTTTTGCAAATACCAGCACAGAAATTTATAGAGGCTGCGGCTGGCTGGAATCTCGAACAGTTATATGCAGACTTGACAGCAGCCAAACAAGAGTACGCCAGCAGTAGAAAGCAGCGACTCACTCCTTTAGAAAAAACTTACCTGCGAGGATTGCTTTGCAATTATAGTCCGGTGGAAATCGCCGCCGCACTCCACCGCGAATGTGCCGGTATTAGAGTAGACTTATCGAGAGGGCTGTATCGCTACATTCAAGTTTTGACGCTGCAACAACCGAAAGACTGGAAAGAAATCCCAAAAATGCTAGAAATACGTGGTTATCAACAAAAGGGTAGTGGAAAAACATTCCTTCCTACATTGAGAAATTCTACTCAAACTCCCCAAACTCCCATCGAAAATCGAACTGAATGGGGGCTAGCGGTGGATACGTCTATTTTCTGCGGGCGCACAACAGAACTTGCTAACTTAGAACAATGGATTTTACAAGAAAACTGCCGCTTAGTTGCTGTATTGGGTATGGGTGGCATTGGCAAAACTGCTTTAGCATCTAAGCTAACAAATCTGATTAAACACCAGTTTGAGTGCTTAATTTGGGTCAACCTCAGTCATGCACCTGTGTTGGCAGATACTCTGGTCAATTTAATCGAATTTTTATCTGATAAACCGCAAAGCGATTTAGATAAATTGCAGTTCATTACTCAGAATAAAAAATTTTTTCAAGCTGCGAACTCGCAGCTTGAGTTTTCCCTGGAGAACCTAATCGCTTCCACAAATGCAATAGAACAGACAATCATCGCTGATGGTATCCAGCGCCTGATTCAGTGTTTACAAAAGCGTCGATGTTTGATAATCTTAGATGAGTGGGAAGCTGTTTTCTGCACTGATCAGTTAACAGGAAATTATCGAGAAGGATATCAAGTGTATGGGGAATTTCTGAAACAAGTAGGAAAATCGCAGCATCAAAGTTGCTTGCTGTTGACAAGCTGCGAAAAACCTAAAGAAATTGCTGCGTTAGAAGGTCAAAATCAATCGGTACGGTCATTGAAATTGGGTAGTTTGGGAGAAGCGGCTGTGGAAATCCTTAAAAACAAGGGTTTGTCTGAAGAAGGTGAATACTCACAATTGATAGAGGCATACAGCGGCAATCCTTTAGCGTTAAAAATAGTAACGACAACTATTCATGATATGTTTGGGGACAGCATTGCTAACTTTTTAAGAAATGAGCTGTTTCTGGGAGATTATAGCGATACGTTATCTCGGCAATTTAATCGCTTATCAGAATTAGAAATCCAGCTATTACACTGCATGGCGAAAGAAGTCAAGCCTGTTGGTTGTGAAAATTTGCACTCCGATATTCAGCAAGAGAGGGGTTTAGAATTGCTGAAGGCGTTAGAATCGCTTTTACGACGATCGCTAATTGAAACAGTCCCAGCCGAAAGTGAAACTCTGTTCGCGCTTCAACCTGCTGTAAAGAAATATCTGATGTCTGTGGCAAGATTGCCTAAGCTATAAATAATCAACCGAGGTGCTATTTCCAATCGGTTTCGGCTTGGGATAGCACGTAAGCTGAAACATCGATAATTTGTTGTTTCGACAAACGATCTTTGTAAGCGGGCATAATACCTTTGCCGTTGGTTACTAAGTTGGAAATGTTGGCGATTGAATCCATGCCGTATTTTTTCAATGCTTTTTGTTTCAAGTTTTTGCCACGCTTGATAATGTTGGTGCCGTTGATGTGACAGCCTGCACAGTTGGCGCTGAAAACTTCTGCTGCGGTGGGATTTGTCGCTGTATCTGCGATCGCAATTTGGGAATTAGTGGCGATTTCTACAAATGCCAGTGTCAGTATCAATAGAAAGGTGGTGAGAGTTTTTTTAAAGTTCTTTAGGGAAATCATCTATTTGCAAGTTGAAAAATAGTGCGGGATTTAAGGATATCACTAAATACGGATTTTGGGGTTAAATCAGCGATTTATTCTTCCCAATCGAATGTGCGGGAAACTGCTTTTTTCCAAAAGCGATATTTTTGCTCGCGAAGTGCGATCGGCATTTTCGGCTCCCAAGTACAATCCACCGCCCAATTGTCGCGCAATTCGGCTAGCTGACTCCAAAAGCCCACCGCCAAACCAGCCGCATAAGCCGCACCAAGTGCAGTAGTTTCTGCTACCACAGGTCGCACCACAGGCACTCCCAAAACATCGCTCTGAAACTGCATCAGCGTGTGATTTCCCACCATACCTCCGTCTACTTTTAAAGACAAAAGCTGCACTGCTGAATCCTGATTCATCGCATCCAATATTTCCCGCGTTTGCCACGCTGTCGCTTCCAATACTGCGCGGGCAATGTGTGCCTTAGTCACGTACCGAGTTAAACCTGCAATTACTCCCCGCGCGCTGTCTTTCCAATAGGGTGCGTAGAGTCCCGAAAATGCCGGTACAACGTAAACTCCCCCACTATCTTCGACTGTATTTGCTAATGTTTCTACTTCAGCAGATGTGTTGATGATGCCCAAATTGTCCCGCAGCCACTGCACTAGAGCTCCGGCGATCGCAATACTGCCTTCCAAAGCATACACAGCGGGCGATTCCCCCATCTTGTAGGCGACTGTTGTTAGTAATCCTTGCTTTGAAGGGACGATCGCCTCACCGGTATTCAGCAGCATAAAACAGCCCGTGCCGTAAGTATTTTTCGCCTCCCCCAGACTGAAACAAGTTTGCCCGACCAGGGCGGCTTGCTGATCGCCCAAAGCAGCAGCAATTGGAACACCTGCAAGCAATCCTTTTGCAGTTCCAAAAACTTGACTGGAAGGGCGAATTTCTGGCAGCATCTGGCGGGGAATTGCCATTATTTCCAAAGTTTCGGCATCCCAATCGAGAGTTTGCAAATCCATCAGCATCGTGCGGCTGGCATTGGTAACATCGGTAATGTGCGCGCCGCCAGTCAGGTGCCAAATCAGAAAAGTATCGACATTGCCAAAAATCGCCTCCCCTCGATCTGCAGCTTCCCGCAATCCTGGAATATTGTCCAGCATCCACTTAATTTTCGGCCCGCTGAAATAAGTTGCCAGCGGCAAACCGCATCGTTTTTGAAATCGATTTTTGCCCTCAACCTCAGCTAATTGATCGCAAATAAAGCGAGTGCGGGTATCTTGCCAAACAATCGCATTTCCGTAAGGTTTGCCAGTTTTTCTGTTCCAAACAATAGCAGTTTCGCGCTGGTTGGTAATACCGAGAGCAGCAATATCTTGCGGGTCGATATCGCCTATTTCGAGGGTGTTTTTAATTACGCTTTGAGTGCGCTGCCAAATTTCATCGGGATTGTGTTCAACCCATCCTGGTTGCGGATAGATTTGCTGGTGTTCTTGTTGGTTGCTGCAAATTATCTGTCCCAGGCGATCGAATATGATAAATCTGGTGCTGGTGGTTCCTTGGTCGATGGCTGCTACGTATTTTTTTGCCAATTGTCTAAAACCTTTTTAGTAATGAGATATTTAACGTATATGATACTATGTAAGACACAACCTAATCTCAAAAACTTTAGTTTAGGGAACTCCACAAGTTGAAACTGGCAGATTTGCTCAGGCTCGATCGCACAATTAAAGTTATTGGCTTTGACGACGCTCCCTTTTCTCGTACAAGCGGGAGTCTGGTATCGATCGCAGGCATAGTCTGCGGGGGAACTCGATTTGAAGGAATGGTGTGGGGACAAGTCCTCCCAGACGGATTAGATGCCACGGATGCTATTTCTGGGCTACTCCTCGGAGGCAAATTTCTGCCGCAATTGCATCTGGTTTTGCTAGACGGAATAGCTTTCGGCGGTTTCAATATTATTGACCTTACCGAGTTAGCATCGCGGCTACAAATTCCTTGTGTTGCTGTCATGCGCCGCCAACCAAATTTAGCTGCTGTTGAAAAAGCCCTCCGCCATTTACCCGACTCGGAATACCGTTTAGAATTGTTGCGCCGCGCTGGGAAAATTCACGCTTTTGAACCTTTCTTTTTTCAAGTTTGCGGCGAACAACCGGAAGTAATAGCGAGGGTTCTTCAGCGTTTGACAGACACTGGTAAAGTTCCTGAAGCTTTGCGTTTAGCTCATTTGATTGGTGCGGCGGTAATTAATGGAGTTAGCAGCAGTTCTGCTTGAATTATTGTTAAGAACGGGCAAGATGCCCGTTCCACAAAGAGTAAGTTTTTGGGGGTTGGGATCCTGCGCGCCCATGAAAAGCTTATTGTAAATGATGTTATTCGATGAGTTTTTACCTACCTACTTACTTACACAATTTCGCCGTCAATTTCACCGAATTCAATTTGAGTTCCCAATGCCAAAGTCAGGGTACTTTCAGGTTCTACCATTTTTATATCGCCTTGAATGTCTGTAGCCCACCAAGCGCGATCGCACAAATTTGTCAATCCTAACGAAAGCTCGTTTCTCGATCGAGAAGTGACTATAGCTACAAGACCGTTAGATGCTGCGGCTGTTAAACTCGGTATGTCAGAGGTAAATAGTTGAGTTCCCGCACTCAGAGGAATAACTCGACTGGCTAATTTTAGAGATAATTTGCTGCTAGTAAAAGAATTTACTGCGGGCTGATCTGATATAAAGGTAGGCGGAATATTTGCTGGTGTTGGCGCTGGCAAGTCAGAGTTTCCTACTGTAATTGTACAGTTACCGATTCTCTTTTGGTCGCCCGATCGCAAATAACTGACCGCCCCGCTATCGACATTCTCGCAAACAATTTGACCTGCTTCCAATTGAAACCGCATGGCCAAGGGCGAAACATTAGGAATGCAGATAATAGACAAATTTTCATCACTGCCAAAAGTCACTGGTTCCGAACCCAGAGTGAGAGTGCGATTTGCTCCGGTATCGTAACTAATTACCAGCCAAGCTTTGTTAAACAAAGTTTCTGCTACAACTAGCATAATTCCAATCCAAAAACCGATCGCAGCACAGCCAGCTAAGCGGCCTGCGGTACCAGATAGATTGTAAGCAAACAGAATAAACAAACAGCCGCCCAAAACTCCTCCAACACCGCCGCCTCCCGTGCCGCGAAGCGCTCCCAAATTAGGAATCCGCTGTGCAAGTCCCAGTCCTAACAAACTGCCAGCTATTCCCCAGCAAATTACTCGTAATAATTCGTTGTTTCCGTCGCCAATTCCGCTGTAAATACCTTCGGCGATCGCCCCAGAAATCGCTCCTGCTATTAAACCAAACAATCCGCCATTTTTTAAAGCCTGTTTAATTTGAGGCTTGC
Organism: Microcoleus sp. Pol12B3; assembly: GCF_036701355.1. Taxonomy (NCBI): domain Bacteria; kingdom Bacillati; phylum Cyanobacteriota; class Cyanophyceae; order Oscillatoriales; family Microcoleaceae; genus Microcoleus; species Microcoleus sp. Pol12B3. The sequence continues at coordinate 8,901 of NZ_JAUBQS010000050.1, read as the reverse complement.
CTTTGATATAGTAATAATAGCCGAACATGATAGCAGTAGCAATACCACCGCCTACCAATCCAAACCAGCGACCTGTAGACAATACACTGTCAAAAAAAGATTCCGAACCAGGGAGTCGCTGCATGAAAGGTTCGGTGATGAGATTGCCGACGAAACCGCCGACAGCACCGCTAATCCCAAACTGCAAAGCTTTTTTAACGGCTGATAGATTTCTTTTCACGGCGCACCAGATTAAAAGTGAGAGTCAAATCTAGCTACAAGCTCGAAAGTTACGATTTCCGATGATTCTGATATCTGGCATCGCGATCGAGAACAGGGCCGACGGTCTGTTGCACAAACACAAAGAGTGAGTGTTCTTATGGGTAGTAGGAGTTGGGCAGGAGCCATGGGTGTCAACTTAAGCTTTTAGTCCGCCAGTCTTCCCGCTCACCCGGCAGTCCTAAGCGGGAATTCATTCCCGCTTAGGACTGCCGGTTTTACCTTAAGTTGACAGGCCTTGGACAAGAGATCCCGCCCGTCCACGATTTATTGAGAATGGTGCAAGATGTGAGACGATCGCACATCTCCCCCTCTGTCTCCCTTTCCTCTCAGCAAGAAGTCTTTGACCCTCGTGCCGTCGCCCGCCACAATTTCCCCTCTATGCTGGATCGGCTGCAACCCTTGCTGCCAGATAATTTTAGCAATTTTTTGAGCCGTGAAATTTTAACGCAGAACACCCTAGCGAGGGCCCAAATATGAAAAGGAATGTTACAAACTATTACAGTAACACTCAGAATGTGAACATAATGCCTCAAAATACTTGCGAGAGGTAGTTGTGTCAGAGAAGCAATATTCTTACTAACTGCCGGACAGTCACTCGATCGCCACTAAGTGGCCTGCTGCAATCTCGATCGTAAATTAAAGATCGCATCAGTCATTTATGGTATTGTAAGCGACAGGCTTAGTGCGAGCACTCACAACCGCACCGGCGTGAAGAACCAGCGCCGTTAAGCACCGAAGGCAGTCACCCACCAACAACTTCAACAGTTGCTGAGTGTGGAAAGTCCAGCCTTCCCCGTCAAAGCTCCTGCCTGAGCAGGAAAGATACGGGACGCAAGCGCCCGCCTTCGCTAGCTCAGCGCAGAGCAGTTCATATAGCAAAATATCCAGCGGGTACACACAAGATGAGTATCGTCACCAAATCAATCGTCAACGCAGACGCCGAAGCTCGCTACTTGAGCCCAGGTGAATTAGATCGGATCAAGAGCTTTGTCACCTCTGGTGAACGCCGCGTCCGCATCGCCCAAATTTTGAGCGAATCCCGCGAACGCATCGTCAAGGCAGCAGGCGACCAACTTTTCCAAAAGCGCCCTGATGTTGTTTCTCCCGGCGGCAACGCTTACGGCGAAGAAATGACCGCAACTTGCTTGCGCGACCTCGACTACTACCTGCGTTTGATCACCTACGGAATCGTAGCTGGCGACATTACTCCGATCGAAGAAATCGGTATTGTCGGCGTCCGCGAAATGTACAAATCTCTCGGCACCCCGATTGAAGCCGTCGCCGAAGGCGTTCGCGCTATGAAAAGTGCAGCAAGTTCGCTGCTGTCTGGAGAAGATGCTTCCGAAGCTTCCTCTTACTTCGACTACGTTATCGGTGCGATGCAGTAAGGAATTTCGATTTTAGGTTTTCGATTTTAGATTGAAAAATTGGGGGTTGCCGGCAACAAGTTAAAAGCTTTTGCAAATAACCAGCCATTTAAAAATCTTAAATCCCAAATCCCAAATTCCAAATTCTAGCTCCAAAATTGGACTGACTCAGCCACTTTCTAGGAAACAAGACAACCATGCAAGACGCAATTACCGCCGTTATCAATTCCTCTGACGTTCAAGGTAAGTACCTGGACATCAGCGCTCTAGACAAGCTCAAGAATTACTTTGCTTCTGGCGAACTGCGCGTCCGCGCCGCTACAGCCATCAGCGCCAATGCAGCCACAATCGTCAAAGAAGCAGTTGCTAAGTCTCTGTTGTACTCTGACGTAACTCGTCCCGGCGGCAATATGTACACCACTCGTCGTTATGCAGCTTGCATCCGCGACTTGGACTACTACCTGCGCTATGCCACCTACGCTATGCTAGCTGGCGACCCTTCCATCCTTGATGAGCGCGTGCTCAACGGTTTGAAAGAAACCTACAACTCCTTGGGCGTGCCCATCGGTTCTACCGTACAAGCAATCCAAGCAATGAAAGAAGTCACCGCCGGTTTGGTCGGTTCTGACGCTGGTAAAGAAATGGGCGTCTATTTCGACTACATCTGCTCTGGCTTGAGCTAAGACTCAGGAAGAAGGAAGAAGGAAGAAGGAAGAAAGAAGAAGAAATAACATTTATTTCTGGCGTCTTTTAACTTTTAACTTTGGACTTGTTACCTTTGGCTTTGAAAAGAGGTCAGGGAAGTTGAGAGTGATTGCTAGACCGTCAAAGGCTTGTCGAGAAAGCCCGACGAGTTTTAACGAGCTAGTCTTGACTCCTAACTCCCTGCCTTCAATCTTTAAAAAATCCATCTAATAATCTGTAAACCTACTCAGGAGTTAGTTTCCCATGAGAATGTTTAAGGTGACTGCTTGCGTCCCAAGTCAAACCCGCATCCGCACTCAGCGCGAATTGCAAAATACCTATTTTACTAAGCTTGTTCCTTACGACAACTGGTTTCGGGAACAGCAAAGAATTATGAAAATGGGCGGCAGAATTATTAAAGTGCAACTGGCTACCGGTAAGCCCGGAGCTAATACAGGTTTACTTTAAGAGCCGAAGCTGGATTAGTAGAGGGGTAAGAGGTCGATCGCGACCTCTTTTTTGTTGTTATAGTAGAAGGATGAATGTCCAAAGTTGTTAATCTAATCATTGACCAATATTTCAATAAGCAGAAAGTATAACTGCGATTATCGCTAAGAAAACAGCAAGCATTTGTGGTAATGTAATAGCCTCTTTTAAGAATAAAGACGATAATAATATAGTAATCAGCGGGTAGATAGACGTAACACTCACTACATTGGCAACTTCACCTTTACCAAGGGCTATAAAAAATACTAATGATGCCACCGTGCCACAAACGCCAACTAACATGGCAAACAAAATTCCCCTAACATCTCCCTCAAAACTAAAATTATTAGTTTGGATAATAATAAATAAAGTACTTAAAATAGCGCCAATTACTTCATAAACAAAAGCAGTTTTGTAGTCAATATATTTAGTCGCTAAATTGCCAAAAAATCCCCACAAACCATATAATAGCGAACAGATTAATGCGTAAATTAACCAATCTGGTACTTTAGCCATCTTTGTTAGAGTTTATTGAGATCATTCTAAAATCCTATGGCTAACGACATTCGACGCTTGATTCCATTTTTTGACCCCAGCGCGTCTCAATGGGCCGCTGAGGCCCGGTGGCTCAGGTGGCTGACTTTTCTGTGGCTGTTTGTTGGGCTGACAGCATTGTTTTCGGCTTCCTATCCCATTGCCAATTATGAATTTGGAGACGGCCTTTATTATTTTAAACGACAGCTAATCGCAGTGGCGATCGGGCTGGCCGGTTTTAACTTGATGGTGTACTCCCCACTGCGCTACCTGATGAAAACATCTCAGTTAGGCGTTTTGTTGCTGCTGGGATTACTGTGGCTGACCTTGGTTCCGGGGGTGGGAACCACAATCAACGGGGCGACTCGCTGGATATCTCTGGGTCCGGTTCCGATTATTCAACCTTCTGAGTTGATTAAGCCGTTTTTTGTTCTCCAAAGCGCCCGCATTTTCGGCAACTGGTCCCGGTTGACGAATAAAGTTCGCTTAACTTGGCTGTTAATTTTCGGCGCAATGCTTTTGGGAATTTTGTTGCAGCCCAATTTAAGTACCACGGCTTTGTGCGGGATGACTTTGTGGTTGGTGGCTTTGGCGGCGGGCTTACCTTACTTGCAGTTGGGCGCAACGGCTATGGGGGGAATGCTTTTAGCCGTTTTAAGTATTAGTTTTAGGGAATATCAGCGCCGCCGGATTATGTCTTTCCTCAATCCTTGGGCTGATCCGATGCAAGACGGCTATCAGTTGATTCAAAGTCTCCTGGCTGTGGGTTCTGGGGGCATTTGGGGTGTGGGTTTGGGGATGTCCCAGCAAAAGTTATTTTATTTGCCTATTCAGTACAGCGATTTTATTTTTGCTGTGTTTGCTGAGGAGTTTGGTTTGGTGGGAGGTTTTTCCCTGCTGCTGATGTTGGCGGCTTACTCTACTGTGGCTTTGAGAGTAGCGATGAAGGCTAGAAATAGTGAGAGTCAGTTGGTCGCGATTGGGGTGATGGTGGTGATGGTGGGACAGTCGCTGCTGAATATTGGGGTGGCGACGGGGGTTTTGCCAACTACGGGTTTGCCGCTGCCGTTTTTTAGTTACGGGGGTTCTTCGATGTTGGCGAGTTTGTTGTTGTCGGGGTTGCTAATTCGGGTGGCTAGGGAGAGTTCTGAGGCTGATGTGGTTTCTTTGGACGGCCTCCGTGGAAAGTCTGGAAAGCCGAAGTTACGATCGAACAACGGCACCGCACAAACCGAATAATTTGTCAAGTTATTTCCTAAACTCGCGGATAATTAGAAACCGGGTTTTTTAACCACAATATTTGCTTAAAACCTTCAATAAGAGTCAAAAAACCCGGTTTCTTTATCTTCTGCTGCGGTATCATTCCGCGCGATCGACTATTTCCGCCCGTCACCTTTATTTGGCGGTTCTTCTTGTTGTTCTTGAGGTTTAGCTGTGATCTGAGTTAATTCTTTTTTGTCTGGTTGCGGTGTTTCTTGAGTTGAGTTAGCCATTGAGTTTTGTCCTAAATAGATGCACCGCTTAATGATATCTTTTCCGGCTACAAATGTGTTGCTGTAGATAGGGGGAGGAAAATCAAGACAGACAATTCTGATGCAATTCGATTTTGGCTTTAATATTAGACAGCATTATGTAAATGCAAATGGCGGTCGCTTGCTATACTGCTGGAGGGTGGCAGCCAAAAAAATCGGAGGCGGACGCAAAAACACCTTTGTTAAGAATTAAATGCCGAGATCGATCTCGAATGATTAACCCTTGCGGCTGCAATTTTCCCAGCATTCGCGTTACTGTTACCAGAAAGAATTGGTTTAAAGCCGGAACTGCGATCGGGAGAAATTAAAAAAAGACTATTCATTACTCCAATCCTCTTCCTTCCAGGTAGATGTCGCTATCTTGCGGTCAACAGTCAACAGTCAACAGTCAACAGTCAACAGAACCGCGTCATGCAAATCGCATTAGCAATATCTTGATGTGTCAAGCGGATATTCAAACCAGAGGGCTGTCAAAAGTTATGAAACTGCAAAAAATTGGATTGTCCGGACTCATCTCAATCTTAGCGGCGCTGACTATAGGTGAGTTTCGGTTTATCCCTAACTCTCAATTTAAAATCATCAATTCTCCGGCCTTGGCTCAAACTCAAGCTCAGCGGAAAGCCGAAGCAGACCGACTGTTAGACCAAGGGCGTCAGCAGTATCAGATTAGTCAATTTCAAGCTGCATTGCAGTCTTGGCAACAGGCACTAATAATTTATCGAGAAATTAAAGACCGCCAAAGCGAGGGGAAAGCTCTGGGAAACCTGGGAGTTGCTTACGATTCCCTCGACGACTACGCCAAAGCATTGGTGACAAGTTAAAACTTAATTGCATTTGTCAATCAGTAATATTACTCAAAAAAACTGCTTTTTGAGGAGTGGAAAATTCACGATTTGAGAGGGAGTAGGTATAAATATCACCCTCGGCAGGATTCCTCGATCGCCCAAATCTCAGTTTTATGCCCAAAATCCGAGTAAATGTTGAGCATAATTGCTGATTGACAAATGCTTTCTTAGCTTAACTTGTTACCAATGACGCCAAAGCCATTGAGTACGCTCAGCATTCGTTGGCGATCTCCAGAGAAATTAAAGACCGCCAAAGCGAGGGGAGGGCTCTGGGAAATCTGGGAGCTGCTTACCTTTCCCTCGGCGACTACGCCAAAACGATCGAGTACACCCAGCAGTTGTTGGCGATCGCGCGAGAAATAAAAGACCGCCAAAGCGAGGGGAAAGCTCTGGGAAATCTGGGACTTGCTTACCTTACCCTCGGCGACTACGCCAAAGCCATCGAATACCAACAGCAAAAGTTGGCGATCGCGCGAGAAATTAAAGACCCCGAAAGCGAGGGGAAAGCTCTGGGACATCTGGGAACTGCTTACTTTTACCTGGGCGACTACGCCAAAGCCATCGAGTACCAACAGCAAAAGTTGGCGATCGCGCGAGAAATTAAAAACCGCCAAGGTGAAGGAGTGGCTCTGGGACATCTGGGAACTGCTTACCTTTACCTGGGCGACTACGCCAAAGCCATCGAGTACGCTCAGCAGTCGTTGGCCATCGCGCGAGAAATTAAAAACCGCGAAAGCGAGGGGACGCATCTCAACAATCTAGGAGTGGCTCTCTCCAACTCTGGCAATCTCCCAGCAGCAGAGAAAACCCTACTTGATAGTATTAAAGTTTTGGAATCTCTCCGTGCTGGATTAGACGATGCCAATAAAGTGTCAATATTTGAAACCCAAACTAACCCCTACGTCAATTTACAACAAGTCTTCATTGCTCAGAAAAAAACTAACGACGCTTTAGAAATTGCCGAACGGGGTAGAGCTAGAGCTTTTGTGGAGTTATTGGCATCTCGCCTTGCCGCATCTGCCTCTGCCACAACTACTATCAACCCCCCCAATATCCAGCAAATTCAACAAATCGCTAAAGAGCAAAACGCTACCCTCGTCGAGTATTCAATTATTAAGCATCAAGCCCTTTATATTTGGGTAATTAAGCCAACTGGTGAAATTACCTTTCGCTCAGTTGACCTCAAATCTCTGAACATCAATCTACCCGAAGCCACCGAAGGGACCAGAGTATCTGCTGCTACCGGGAGGAGAGGATTCAACGAGCAAGATACAGCCTTAGCTGAGATGATTCGCGGCACTCGCGAGGCTCTGGGTGTATCGGGGGACACTGCCAATCGACAAGCGGCTAATCGCCCTGATTCTACCCCTGCTAATTCTCGCATAATCTACCCCAAATTACAGCAAAGTTATCAACTACTCATTCAACCCATTGCCGATCTTTTACCTACTGACCCGAATGCTCCTGTCATCTTCATTCCCCATCAATCCCTGTTTTTAGTTCCCTTTGTCGCCTTACAAGATCCGACAGGTCAATATCTGATTGAAAAACATACCATCCTCACCGCTCCCGCCATTCAAATTTTGCAGTTAACCCGCCAATCACGGCAAAAAGTCCAACAAGTTTCTCTCCAGAATAACTTAGTTGTAGGCAATCCAATTATGCCCAAAATTGGCATCCCGCCGCGCCAATTAGAGCCCTTACCGGGCAGTGAACAGGAAGCAATTACAATTGCCCAACTTCTGAATACTAAACCGATTACAGGCGCTCAAGCGACTAAAGCATCGATTGTTCAACAGATGCTAAAAGCCCGGATTATTCATCTGGCAACTCACGGATTACTCAATGAAGTGAAGAGGCGAGATTTACCGGGAGCGATCGCCCTTGCTCCATCAGGAAATGATGACGGATTGCTGACTTCGAGCGAAATCTTGGATTTAAAATTAAATGCTGAATTAGTGGTATTAAGTGCTTGCAATACTGGCAGAGGAAAACTCACAGGTGATGGCGTGCTTGGGTTATCTCGTGCTTTAATTAGTGCTGGTGTTTCCAGTATTATCGTTTCTCTGTGGCCAGTACCCGATGCTGCGACAGGGGAATTAATGGCAGAATTCTATCGCCAGTTACAGAAAAAACCGAATAAAGCTCAAGCTTTGCGGCAAGCAATGCTGATGACAATGAAGATGCACCCAACTCCGCAAGATTGGGCGGCGTTTACGCTGATTGGCGAAGCAGAATAAGATTTTTTTCGGCGCTTGCTACACAGCTTGGGGGTTGCAGCCAAACAAATCCGACCTGGACGCAAAAACATCTTTGTTAAGAATTAAATGCCGATCGCCATCTCGACTGATTAACCCTTGCTGCTGCAATTTTCCCAACATTCGAGTTACTGTTACCCGCGTCGTGCAAATCGCATTAGCAATATCTTGATGTGTCAAGCGGATATTCAAACAAGTTCCCTCAACCACAGGCTGACCGAATTCCTGTTGCAATAATAGCAGTAGCTGATACAAACGGTCATCTACTCGCCGCTGTCCGGCGATCGCTAAAATTGCTTCCATTTGTCGCAGTCGCCTTACCATTTGAGGCAGCAACTCGTGAGACAATTGAGGAGAAGCTTCGATTTCCACCATAGAATACCACATCAAATAAATATCTGATGTCGCCGTAGCTCGGTAAGTTTGCAAGCTTGTCAACCACAAACCGAAGCACATCGAAGGCCCAACCCAACCCAAAAGTCCTTCTTCTCCGGTTGGATAAAGCGTACTCAGTTGTGCTAGACCTTGACAGACTCGCCAAAGGCCATGCGACATCATAGGAATGGTTTCGCCCTTGGCATAAAAATGCAAGTTTCGAGTCGCTCCTGTGTTATGCTGGACTTCCGCTAAAAGTGCTTTGGATGTTGGTGGCATATCCGTTATTTCCAGCTAAAAAACATTTGTCTGAGACCTACGCCTCTGAACTTTAGCCGGCCAAGGTAAAGGTTTGGTAATCGTCTGGTTAGCGGCAAGATAAGCTTTAGTCATTAGTTGTGAGTTGTTATAAAATAACTGAGCGCACGCTGGCTTGTGTAAAATAAATGGACTCGTTATTTGTGGCATTTCAAATATAAATTTATAGTCATTTCAAATAAAAAAGAGACACTATTGAGCGCAGTAGGCACAGATGAGTTCATCTAAAGATGTGCCAGGA
>NZ_JAUBQS010000049.1:0-47383 GCF_036701355.1 Microcoleus sp. Pol12B3 | reverse complement strand
CAATCACCAAATCCGATTAGCAATTCTGAAGGCTCAACCGCCTCTATTTTCTCCATCCTTTACATAAAAGCACTACCCAAAAATAAATCATTCTTATAGCGAACAGGAATATAGTATAACCCCAAGTAGATTTCAATAATTGATGATATTTTTTGTCTAATATTTTGCCAATTATTTAAAACTGTTGCTGAGCTTTCTCTAATGTCTGTAAATTTGAACAGAATTAAACTAGCATTAAAAGATACTTTATTAATTAAAGGAGGAGTAACTTTATAGAAAATATTAATCGGAAACTCCCTTTGTCTTTCAGTTTGAATTACCCTCGGAGCTCCATTAAAAAGCTGAGTTTCAAATTCTTGATTACTAGCAATAATGCTTGTTTCAATCTTAAATTGTAGAATAATTTGTCCACAACTAAAAGTTAAAAATTCCTGTATTAAATTAACAAAATCTAAAAAAAAATTTAATTCTTTAGGGCTGTCAGGTTTAATTAGAATATTTTTTTGTTCTTTTATTAAAATTTCACTTCTATCCCAATTCCGCCCCAAAGTTGCAAATAGATTTATTGACTGAACATATTGTGGGTTTAAAAAAGGTAGATCAATAATAGTAATAGAGCAATCATTTATTTTGCCTATCTCAATTGGTTCATTAACTTTTTGGTTAAAAATTATTTCTTTGTAAGTATTTGTTTGGTCATGATGCGGAATACAACCAATTTCAATATTGGGTAAATTAACCCATTTTTCTAAGTAATCGTATTTAACAATAATGGCTTGAAATTCGATTTCATCTAAAGATGAAAAATGATAACCTTTTAATATAAATTCAGGATATAATTCACTGGTAGGATATCCAGTTTTAAATTCATTTTTTAGGTAAGAGTTACAAAGCGTTACTTCTTCAAAAGTGCCGGAATCACCTATTAGATAACCATGTATAAGAGGATATTTAATATCGCTTTCTAATTTTTCGTGGAGATCAAGTTCTCTCAATTCTCCTACTAAATTGAGTCTGGGTTCCTGATCTGGTGAAAATACTAATGTACCAGTTATTTGTCTATCTGGACTTTCGGGAAGAAACCATATTCCATTTTTTTCAAAACTTTCCATAGCATTTAATATTCTATAAAAATTTTCATTTCCTCAGCCGTCATTCCATATAGATGAGCCATGCGCTCATTTATATGGGAGATGTTTACCCTCACTTATTATTTTCCCGTAGTATCTCACTCTATACTGCTTTACTGGATTACTCTTCAACATCTCTTAACACTTCAGCACTAAAGCACGCTACCCCGCAGTTTACCTGGTTCATCCTATCTCAAAAATTGGATATGTTTGATTAGTTACGCTCACAAAAATAATATTATTTTCCTTGCGAATTTCTACCTCTTCAACTCCCTTGAGAAAATCCTTGGGAATGACTACACATTGTTCTGTTACTTTAACTTTCATCAGCTTTGCTCAATTCACTTACCTTCTCAATAATATTGAAGTCTGGACTATGTTGAACTCGCAATCTCCCTAGCAGCTTCTCGCAGCCGCTCCACATCGCGCATCGGTGGTATACCAAAGAGTCGCTTGTACTCTCGGTTGAAGTGCGAGGCATCGTCATAACCCACACGGTAGGCAGCACTGGTAGCGTCAAGGTTTTGCCCCAGCATCAGACGGCGAGCTTCCTGGAGCCGCAGTTGCTTCTGGAACTGCAAAGGACTCATGGCAGTGACAGACTTGAAGTGATGGTGGAAGCTCGATACACTCATTCCCAGCTCTCGTGCGATGCTTTCAATCCGAAGCGGCTGGTTAAAGTCTTTACGAAGTCGATCGACGGCTCTAGCAATTTGGTGGGTAGAGCCACCCAGAACTGCAATATGACATAGCCGACCACCTTGCTCTCCCATCAGCAGTCGGTAAATGATTTCCCGCTTAATCAGTGGTGCGAGAACACGAGCTTCAGCAGGGGAATCTAGAAGCCTGACGAGCCGCACCACAGCGTCTAACAGATTTGCATCCAACGGACTTACGTCAATCGCTTTCACATCAGCACGACTGCGCGATGAAGGATGCCCTGCCTCGACCATGACTGAACCGACAAGTGTGGGGTCGAGATCGAGGCGAAGGCTAAGGTAAGGTCGCGCTTTGGACGCTTCAAAAATTTGGCTGACAATCGGCAGTTCGATCGAAGCCAGCAAATAATGCAAAGGGTCGTACTGATAGCGATCGCAGCCCAGAAGGACTTCTTTGCTGCCCTGAGCGATCGCACAAAAGGCAGGGAGAGAGACACTGTGAACGCATTCCGAAGGTGAGGAGGAGCGGTTGAAGTGCAATCCTTTGAGCGGCTCAATCGTCCCATCATGACGAATCGCCTGTGCAATCCGCTCTGTCAGCTCGTCTCTGTGGGCTTGCGCTCTATCTGCCTCGCGCTTTGCCTGCTGGTCGTTCATTAACTCCATAGCCGACTTTTCACTCGTTTTGACAGCGTTCATTTCTAAGTTTGCAGGATTGTACAACAATCTTAGACGATCGTTTTATTGCTTGTCCTCCAAAATGCCTAAGATGAAGCTAAAGCAATGAAAAACGATTCCGGCTTCTTGTAAGCATTCTGGATTTTTATTCAAGAGAAAACGCAGGTTTGATTGGGCAAGAGACTCGCCTACTGACAACCAAAATGCCATCAAGGCTAACCTTGCTTCTTAAAAAATCCATCCCTATTGATAGAGAAGCGATATGTGCTCAATTTCTACTATTGGGACAGCCACCGAAATGGCATCAAGTGAAGGAATTAAGAAATGGACATTAAACGAAGTGGCTCACAGCCTTCGGCCAAAGAACCGGCTGAGTATTTTACCGGCACTGTCGGCATTGACCCCCTGTTCCAAGCAAATGATCCGGCACGCACGTCTGGTGTCAGTGTCACGTTTGAGGCGGGTGCTCGAACAGCATGGCACACCCACCCGTTAGGACAAACCCCGATCGTGACGGCTGGCTGCGGTCTCGCACAGCGCTGGGGCGGCTCGATCGAGCAAATTCGGTCAGGGGACGTGATCTGGTTCGCGCCGGGCCAGAAGCATCGGCACGGTGCCACGGCAACCACGGCTATGACGCACATCGCCATTCAGGAACAGCTCGACGGCAAGACCGTGGACTGGATGGAAAAGGTCAGCGACGAACAATACCAGGCACCAAAAGTAAACAAATAGGAGCATCAACCCATGTACAACACCAAAGCTTATTCCGCAGCCAGTGCAACATCACCGCTAGCCTCCGACACGATCGCACGGCGCGACCCGACCGAACACGATGTGCAGATCGAAATCCTCTTCTGCGGCATCTGTCACTCTGACGTGCATTCAGTGCGGGACGAGTGGAGCGATTTCATGTCTACTACCTACCCGATCGTTCCCGGTCATGAGATCGTCGGACGGGTCACTCAAGTTGGTTCAGCAGTGACGAAGTTCAAGTCCGGCGATCTAGCGGGAGTCGGCTGTATGGTCGATTCGGACAGTACGTGCCCCCATTGCAAAGCTGGCTTTGAGCAGTTTTGCCAAAACGTGATCCTCACATACAACTCCCCAGACAAGCACAAGACCGCTCCGGTCACTTATGGTGGCTATTCCAACAGCATCGTCGTCGATGAACGCTTCGTGCTGCGCGTTCCAGATAACCTCGATCTCGCCGGGGTTGCGCCGCTCCTGTGCGCCGGGATTACCACCTATTCGCCACTCCGTCATTGGGGAGTCACAGAGGGTAAGAAAGTAGGTGTGGTCGGTCTGGGCGGATTGGGGCACATGGGCGTGAAGCTTGCTCATGCAATGGGAGCACACGTCGTTGTCTTTACCACGTCCCCCGACAAGAAAGAAGACGCACTCCGTCTGGGTGCCGATGAAGTTGTTGTTTCCCGCAATGCTGACGAGATGCAAAAGCACGCTGGTAGCTTCGATTTTATCCTCGATACCGTCGCCGCCAAGCACGACATCAACGCCTATCTCAACCTGCTTCGCCTCGACGGTAACATCACCCTTGTCGGCGCACCTGAGAAGCCCTTGGAGGTCGCAGCATTCAGCCTGATTATGGGCCGCCGCAGTCTTTCTGGGTCTATGATCGGCGGCATCGCCGAAACCCAAGAGATGCTCGACTTTTGCGCTGAACACAATATCACCGCCGATGTCGAAGTTATCCCGATCCAGAAGGTCAACGAAGCCTACGAAAGACTGCTCAAGTCCGATGTGAAGTACCGCTTTGTAATTGATATGGCTTCTCTTAAATCTGAATAACTGAGTTGGGACGGTGGAGGCTCGAAGGAGTCGTCATGCAGAAGCGCAAACTTGGTAACAGCAACTATTCGCAGAGGAGGTGAGTGTGGATACCACACGCTTGGAGGCATTTAGCGACGGTGTTTTTGCGATCGCCATCACCCTGCTGGTACTCGAAATCAAAGTGCCGCCACCCGATACGGCGCTCGGGGCAGAACTCCTCCATCTCTGGCCGTCCTACCTCGCCTACGTAGTGAGCTTCCTGGTGATCGGCGCAATCTGGATCAACCACCACGCCATGTTCAAACACATCGTCCGCGTGGACGGAACGCTGTTGCTGCTTAACGTCCTCCACCTGATGCCGATTGCCTTCCTGCCGTTTCCAACCGCTGTACTTGCAGAAGCGTTCCACCGGGGAATGGACGAGTCGGTTGCCGCTGGGTTCTACGGTGGCATCTTGACCCTGATTGGTATCTTCGTCAACGTCATGTGGCGGTATGCGGCTCACGAGTATCGGCTGATCGATACGCGCCTCACAGCGAAAAAAGTACGGAAGATCAGACGTTTATTCCTTGTCGGACCGATCGTTTATGCGATCGCCACCGCGGTCGCACTGTTCGCGCCCTGGCTGGCAGTGTTGATCTTCATCCTCCTCAACCTCTTCTATCTATGGCCTCGCTGGGGTCATAAGACCGCCCTGTCTCGCATCAATGACCCTACGGCGAGCAGAGATCGCAGCGAAAACGACTGACAACGACCAGAGCGATCGACGGCGAACACTATCAATTCCACATTAACGGAGAAAAACAATGCAAACGCGCAAACTTGGAAACAGCAATCTGGAAGTCTCAGCGATCGGGCTCGGCTGCATGGGAATGAGCTTTTCTTATGGTCCGCCCAAAGACAAACAGGAGATGACTGCTCTTCTGGGGGCTGCAGTCGATCGCGGTATTACATTCTTTGACACTGCCGAAGTCTACGGCCCGTACTTGAACGAAGAACTGGTGGGTGAAGCCCTCGCTCCCTTCCGCGACCAAGTGGTCATTGCGACCAAATTTGGGTTTGACATCAGTCCTAATTCCGATCCTCGCGGCATGAAAGGTTCACCCGGATTGAATAGCCGACCGGAGCATATCAAGGAAGCCGTGGAGGGATCGCTCAAGCGGCTCAAAGTTGAGGCGATCGACCTACTGTATCAGCACCGGGTTGACCCAAACGTGCCCATTGAAGAGGTGGCCGGAGCAGTGAAGGAACTGATTCAGGAAGGTAAGGTGAAGCACTTCGGACTTTCTGAAGCGGGAGTGCAAACGATTCGGCGCGCCCATGCCGTTGTGCCAGTCACGGCTCTTCAGAGCGAATACTCGCTGTGGTGGAGAAAGCCTGAAGCGGAAGTGATACCGACCCTTGAGGAACTTGGCATCGGACTTGTCCCGTACAGCCCGCTGGGCAAAGGCTTCCTCACGGGTAAGATCGACGAAAACACGACCTTTGACAGCTCCGACTTCCGCAGCACTCTGCCTCGCTTCACACCGGATGCACTCAAGGCGAATCAAGCCCTGATCGATCTGCTTGGCAGTATTGCAGAACAGAAGCAGGCGACCCCGGCTCAGATCGCAATCGCTTGGCTGTTAGCTCAAAAGCCGTGGATTGTTCCGATTCCAGGCACCACGAAGCTGCATCGCTTGGATGAAAATATTGGAGCTATCTCCATTGAACTCACATCTGACGATTTGCATGACATTGATAACGCTGCTTCCAAGATCGCAGTGCAAGGCGATCGATATCCCGAAAAGCTAGAGCAAATGACGGGCCGCTGAGTCTAGTTTTAGTCTTTGGGTCTGGCATAACTGCTCCTTAAACCAGACCCAACTCATGATGACTTGCTATAACTGTCTTTGCTCGAGTATGTCTCATAAACAACAAAACCAAAAATCAGAATAGCTAAGACAATGCTGATCCGCCCTGTACCAAAGCCTACTCCACCACTATCCTGAGATTTACCGATCCAATCTGCGAATGAAGCGCCCAATGGTCTAGTCAGGATATATGCGAGCCAAAAAGCCCCGACCTCATTAAGTCCTGAGCGCCAGTATGCGAACGCTGGTAAAGCAAATAACAAGGCAAACAGTAAACCTGATGTGAAGTTCCCCAAACCCCAAGTTGATGCTGTCATATCACCTGCGGCTGTGCCAAGCGCAAATGTAGCCATAACGGTTGCCCAGTAAAATAACTCGCGCCGAAGTGTGTAAATATGATTAATCGCTAAAGTCTTTTCGCTCATATACCAAACTGCAAAAATAATACTCAGTACGACGGAAAATCCTACAGTCGATAGGAGATACGAAACCCCTAATACAACATGGATAGCATCAGCAGCCATTGTTCCGAATATAGCGACCATAATAATAGCTAACCAATAGACCCAGGGAATATATTTCCGTACTGAAAACTGTATTAGTAAAGCAATCACTAATCCAATTCCCCCCAGAGCGACCGCAAAAATTGGGTTCATGTGATGGGCTAGGTAATCTGAAGTTGTTTCGCCCATTCCCGTAGTCAGCAACTTGATAATCCAGAAAAAAATGGTAACTTCTGGCAGCTTTTTTATCGGGCGATGCTGTGCAGATTGTTCTGTATAGTTTGTTTTGGGCTTCATATCTGGGTGGATTTTAGTTGAAGCTTTACTCAATATATCAATATATAATTGATATATTAATTGTACGTTTTAATTTTCGACTGGTCCAGCTTTTGAGACGTGAAAATATGATTCCCATATTGACGCGAACGTGCCGATCGAAGACGTGACAGGAGCAGTGAAGGGACTGATTGAGGAAGGTAAGGTTAAGCACTTTGGACTCTCTGAAGCCGGAGTGCAAACGATCCGTCGCGCACACGCAGTGGTGCCGGTGACTGCACTCCAGAGCGAATACTCGCGCTCGGTGGAGAAAGCCGGAAGCGGAAGTGATACCAACCCTGGAGGAACTCAGAATCGGCTTTGTCGCGTACAGCCCGCTGGGTAAGGGCTTTCTCACTGGCAAAATCGACGAAAACGCGATCTTTGACAGTTCCGATTTCCGCAGCACCCTGCCTCGCTTCACACCGGAGGTTCTCAAAGCGAATCAAGCCTTGATTGATTTGCTTGGTAGGATCGGACAACAGAAGCAGGCGACACCTGCTCAGATCGCGATCGCCTGGCTGCTGGCCCAGAAGCCGTGGATTGTTCCAATCCCAGCCACCACGAAGCTGCATCGCTTGGACGAAAACATCGGGGCAGTCTCCGTCGAACTCACGCCTGCGGATCTGCGCTGCGTGACATCGATGATGCCGCCGCCAAAATCACTGTACAAGGGGCGAGATACCCCGAAAAGTTAGAGCTTTTGACGGGTCGCTGAGCGGCGCAGAAGAGAAAATGTGATATTTTGGTAGTTAAAACGGAATTTCTTCCTCTTCATCTTCCCCAGTCTTAGCCGTCATCCGCCAACTGGTAATATACTCAATTTGCACATCAATTTTGTTAATAGCTTCCCCTAACCGCTTTTGGATGTATTGAGTCAGCGTCACCATAAAATCTAACTCAACTCCCACAGATAGCGCAAGTTTTGCCAATTTAGCAAAATCTACCTTCAAAATCGAGGAACTGGATAACTTAAAATGGGGAGTATTTTCCTGATTTTGCACCAACATTGCTTTTTTAATGCGCTCTTTCAGATGCTCAACTTCAGAATCCAGCAACTTCCATTCGGGCAAAATTTCTTTGTACCTTTCCCCCAATGCAGTTAAATCCTCACTCTCCGGTTCTGGCGCAACTTTCTTAGTAGATTTTCGTCGCTGCTGTACATTAGAATTCAACCGCCAACTAGCAATATCCTCCACTTCAAAAGATGGATGATCGAGGAGTTTGCCTAACTGTTTTTGAATTTCTTTCGTCAGTGTCACCGGAAAATTTAACTCAATTTCCTCAGTTTGCGTCAGTCTTGCCAGGGTGAGAAAATCTACTTTCATAGCTGTCGAACTGGAAAGCTCAAAATAAGAACTGTCTTTGAGCTTTTGGGCCAGCATCCCTGCTTTAATGCGTTCTTTGACTTCAGCGATTTCTGAGTCTAGTGGCTTCCACCGAGATTCTAATTCCTGATATTTTTCGCCCAATGCTGTCAAGTTTTCCGTTGCGGGTTCGGGGTAACATTGGGCAAGGATATCTACCAGGCGGCGATGCACTCCAGCTAAATAAACCGCGTCCATCTTGGCATATTCTAGCTGCTTCTCGGTCAGGGGGCGCTTTGCCCAATCGCCGCTTTGTTCTGTTTTATCTACATAAGCAATGTCGCAAAGTGTTTGTATTAAAGTTTTGAGTTGTCGATTAGGTAATGGCAGAATGTAAGTGGGAATCTTTCTCGCCATTTTTAATGTGCAAGTGACATTTTGAGCGTCGTCATTGCCCAGAAATCTGATGTCATAGCTGGCGTTGTGCAAAACTTTTTCAATATCTGGATTGACCATGATTTGGTTGATAAAATCTTTGGCCAATTCAGGTTTATCCAAGACATCTAGTAGAAAAGTGCCATCTCCACTTGAATCGGTGGAGTCAGCTAACACCTGAATCAGAGATAATCTGGGGTTGGATTTATAGTCTGCTATTTCTGTGTCAACCCACAGGATTTTAGCTCGGGCAAATTTAGTGATGAGTGCTTTGATGTCGTTTTCTGCTGTTAAATAAGGCATTTTTACAGACTTTTGCTATTAACTTTTTGATTCTCTTATGCTATGGCAATTATGGGATCGATTGTCAACGATCGCATTAAGGACACGGCAATGCCGTGTCCCTAGAGATATTTTTTCATAATTAGTATTAAATGTTGACCAGTCTTGGAGGCAGAAAGCGGAAATAGACGATCGCATTTTTACCGTTCAGCAGTAAGGTACGCAGCGCGTACCTTACAAACTATTAACCTATGACTGTTCTGCCACTTCCTCAGATTCCGATTCTTCGGCCGATTCTTCACCAGCAGGCGGCACTAAAGCCACAGCTACGATCGAATCATCCTCATCCAACCGCTGCACCCGCACGCCAGTTGCAGTTCGCGATTGCGTGGAAATTGCACTCACAGCCTGACGGATAATAATACCTCGGTTGGTAATGATCATCAACTCGTCATCTTCGTTGACAATTCGCAGCGCAGCTACGTAATCTTTAGCCTTTTTAGACTTGAACTTAGTAGCCGTCAATCCTTTGCCAGCCCGTCTTTGTAGGCGGAATTGAGAAACTGGAACCCGCTTGCCATAGCCGTTGGTGGTGATTACCAACACTGAAGGAACGTCGCTGCTACTTTTGGTAATTCCTTCGGCTTCTTCGCCTTCAATTTCCTCGGATTGCAGTTCTAATTCTTCATCTTCCAATTCCGCATCTTCAGTTTCTAGGTCAGTAATTTCTGCTACTTCAAATTCCGAATCTTCAGTTTCTAACTGAGCAATATTAGCTCCCTCGAATTCCGAATCTTCAGTTTCCAATTCAGCAATCTCGGCAACAATTGAACTGGGCAATATGTCCATGCTGATCAACTCATCGCCCGATCGCAATTTCATCGATTTTACACCCCGCGTTGCGCGGCCGACAGGGCGCAACTGTTCGTGATTAGTGCGGAAATGAATTGCCATCCCTTGGCGCGTGCCGATGATGATGCTGTCGCCCACTTTTGCTCTCCGCACCCAGCGCAGTTGGTCGCCTTCTTCTAGAGAAATCGCGATTAATCCGTTAGTGCGGATGTTGCCAAAAGCCGAAAGTGCGGTTTTCTTGATGTAGCCGCCGCGAGTCAGCATGACCAAGTATTCTTCGCTGGTGAATTCTGTAACTGACACCATAGAAGTGATTTTTTCTTCTATAGGAATCGGCAGCAGTTGTACCACAGGAGTGCCGCGGGCAGTCCGCGAACAGACTGGGATTTGATAAGCTTTGACAGAGTAAACTACGCCCCTGTCACTGAAGAACAAAACGCTGTCATGATCGCAGCAGGAAAGGAAATGTTCTACTCCGTCGTCTTCTTTCATTTTCGCGCCTGCTTTGCCGCGAGTAGCGCGACTTTGGGCCTCGAAAGTGCTGACAGGCATCCGCTTGATGTAGCCTTGCTCTGTGATCAGAATAATTGCTTGTTCGTTAGCAATTAAATCTCTTTCATCGATTTCTCCTTCGGCGTGCTCGATGACGCTGCGTCTAGGAGTGGCGATTTTTGTTTGGATTTCGACGGCTTCAACTTCGGCGATTTCTAAGATGCGTTCTCGGCGCGCTAAGATATCTTCCAAATCTTCGATTTTAGCTCGCAGTTCTTCGTGTTCTTGCTGAATTTTTTGGGCTTCTAAGGCTGTCAAACGCCGGAGCTGCATTTGCAGAATTGCGTCTGATTGCTGTTCGGAAAGACCGTAATTATCCATCAATTCTTGTTTCGCCGCGGCGGAGTCGGCAGCGGCGCGAATTAGGTGAATAATTGCATCTAAGTTTTCTAGGGCAATTAATAAGCCTTGCAGAAGGTGGTCGCGTTCTTCTGCTTTCCGGAGTTCGTATTGAGTCCGGCGAGTAATTGTCTCAATGCGGAAATCTAGGAAGACATTGAGGAATTGGGAGAGCGTAAGTAGTTGGGGTTCCCCATTTACTAGCGCTAACATATTGGCTCCAAAGTTGGCTTGGAGAGGTGTTTGTTTGTAGAGGTTGTTGAGGACGACGCGGGGATAGGCATCGCGCTTGAGTTCGATCACGATGCGCATTCCGTCTCTGTCGCTTTCGTCGCGAATGTCGGAAATTCCATCTAATCTTTTGTCGTTGACAAGTTCGGCAATTTTCTCAATTAGGGCGGCCTTGTTTGTTTGGTAAGGCAATTCGGTGATAATAATTGCTTCTTTGTCGGGGCGACCGGGATGTTCGATGGTTTCAATGCCAGCGACTCCGCGCATTGTAATCGAACCGCGACCTGTGGTGTAAGCATCGCGAATGCCGGATCTCCCCAGAATTTGTCCTCCGGTGGGAAAGTCCGGGCCGGGGATGTACTGCATCAATTCCAGGTCAGTAATTGCTGGATTGTGGATTAGTGCTACTAAACCGTCTATTATTTCGCCTAAATTGTGCGGCGGAATGTTGGTTGCCATCCCTACAGCAATCCCGGAGGAACCGTTGAGCAAAATTTGGGGGATGCGTGCCGGGAGTACGAGGGGTTCTTGCTGGGAACCGTCGAAGTTGTCGCCGAAATCAACTGTTTCGGAGTCGATGTCGCGCAGCATGGAGTCGCTAGTCAAAGCTGTGAGGCGACATTCGGTGTACCGCATGGCAGCGGGCGGGTCGTTGTCAACGGAGCCGAAGTTGCCGTGACCGTTGATCAGGCGTTCCCGCATGGAGAAATCCTGAGCCATCCGCACCAGGGCGTCGTAAACCGCTGTATCTCCGTGCGGGTGATACTTGCCCAGCACCTCCCCCACGACGCGGGCGCATTTGCGGAAAGGTCGATCGGGAGTCAAGCCCAATTCGTTCATGGCGTAGAGAATGCGTCGGTGAACGGGCTTGAGACCGTCCCTGGCATCTGGTAGCGCCCGACCGACAATTACGCTCATGGCGTATTCCAAGTACGATCGGGACATCTCATTACCCAGATCCGTCGGGATTATCCGCGACTCAGAGGTGCTCATAGGTTGAAAAACTCCGTTAAAAATTTAAATTTGACGGCTATAAATCTCAAAAATGCGATAAAATCGGTTTGGATTCAGTAGAGCTGCCAAATATTGCAAATTACTCCTGAAATTATATCACAATTTGCCTTTGACTTTATGGGAAAGTTGCCAGAAAAATTAAGGGACGAAACAAGGACAATTGATACTTTGTCAGTTGGTGATTTGGTCAGCGGTTGGCAAAAGCTAGAAAGGTTTTTTTAGGCGGTCGGGTTTCATGCTTTGGTGAGTTTTTTTGAGGGCTATATAAAAAATTAAAATGGTGGCCCGATCGCAATTTTAATTTCACAAAACCGAAGGCCTTCTTAAAGCAAACTAAAAATCTAAAATCTAAAATCTAAAATCTAAAATCAGCCGATGCTACCCGTCATCTACTCCGAAAATTTTTTGCTGCACAAGACTGGAATGCTTCACCCAGAGCGACCAGAACGTTTAACGGCGATCGTCAACGCTCTGAAAGCTGCTCCTTGGGCGGCTCAAATTGAGTGGCAATTGCCCACCCCAGTGGCGCAGCGCGAAAAAGCACTGTTCTCGGCTATCAAAAAAGTTCACTCGCAAAGATACATCAAAGAAGTCGAACATTTGGCTCATCGGGGAGGCGGCTACCTCGACGGTGATACGCCGATTTCTGCAGAAAGTTACGACGTAGCGCTGCTAGCGGCGAGTGCTTGGCTCGATGGGGTCGATCGAGTGGTGGCTGCGGGGGAACCGGCTTTTGTGCTGGCCAGGCCGCCGGGACACCACGCCGAAAACGCCCGCGCGATGGGTTTTTGCTTGTTTTCTAATGCTGCGATCGCCGCTCACTACGCCTTGGAACAGCCGGGAATCAACCGCGTCGCCGTCCTTGACTGGGACGTGCACCACGGCAACGGCACTCAATCTTTGGTGGAACACTGCCGCCAAATTGCCTACTGTTCCCTGCACCAATCTCCGTGCTATCCGGGAACGGGAGATGCCGAGGAGCGCGGTTCCTACGACAACGTGCTGAACATTCCCCTCTATCCGGGCGGTGGCATAGCTGAATACCTGAGCGCCTTTGAATCTCTTGTCGTGCCTTTTTTGTCCAAATTTGAACCGGATTTGTTGATTGTCAGCGCTGGTTATGACGCTACTGCGTCCGATCCGCTGGCGAGCATGACTCTGGCTCCGTCAGATTTCGGTACTTTCACCGGATACTGCCTGCAACTCACCCGCCGCATCGCCTTTGGATTGGAGGGGGGTTACGCGCTGAAAGATTTGGCCGAGTCGGTTGTGGCGACTATTGACCGATGCCTCAATTAGCTGGAAAATTGGCATAGGGAAAAATAAGGTTGAGAAGCGGTGAGGACGGGATGGAGAGCTTTTGAGGGCGATCCTCCTTGATGGTCTTTTTCCCTCGGACTTCTGACTCCTTCCTCCTGACTTTAGTGACAACCATCACAAATTGAATAGATCCAAGTCACTGGGCATCAAAGTCTTGGTCACAGATTTTTAACAAAAAAATCACACTGTGCCAATGTTTTCGATCGCCTTTGAAGTCACTTCCAGAGTGCATAATACAAATACAACAAGCCTGTTAAAATTTTATCTGTCTCAATCAACTAGGAGGTTTATCATGTCAGTATCCCAAATGACACTCGAAGAGTTATTTGGTCAGGTCATGTTCTCCAGCGTCGTGACTCGCCACGACCGGAGACAGCTCAGATCTGCACTCTTAGAAAGAACACTGAATGAAGATGAGTATGCCATCATCAACCGACTGCTGTACAACGTGCGTCGCGGTTGGGTAAAAATTGTCGATTAAAGACATGGCAACGGCTCTCTGTCGGGGAGTTAAGACAATTGGTAATGACTGATAAATATCGGGGTTGAGAGCACGGAAATACTGTTACATTTTCTGTGGAACTCATTACAAGTATAACTTGCCACTTAGGGAAGTTTTTTGTGTTTCATACTTGGTTCGAGAGTGTGATGTATTTGACCAGAGTGTTAATTATCATCAAAATCTCGCTACACATCAGCCTATAGGTAGAGATAATTATAAAATGACAGGTATCGGGTGCATCTCTACTTGTTGAAAACTTTTGAGTTTTGAGTTGTTAACTGAAAAGTTATATTTAACTCAAAACTCATAATTTTTTGGAGTTGAGAGGGGAGATTCGAGAGTGGGAAAAGTGATGAATATCAGGGTTAAAAAGCGCTATAAAGTTAATATTTCTTAAACTGATATTAAGAATCAAAACTACAAGCAGTTTCCGGTTGAGGAGGAGTGTGCGATTGTTACAAGCACAGCGAGCCGGAATGGTCGATCGACCATTCCGGCAATTTGAGCCCGGAAGTGTCAAAATATTAACAACCAGTTCATCCCCAAAATATATGGCTCCCGCCGTTTTAATTGAAAATCTTCAGAAACGCTACGGCACTGTAGAAGCCGTTAAAGATGTTTCCTTCAAGGTAGAACCGGGGGAAATATTTGGTTTGCTAGGCCCTAACGGTGCAGGCAAAACCACAACCCTGCGGGTACTTTGTACTTTGAGTGCGCCCGATAGCGGACGCATTGAAGTGTCTGGCATTTCTGCTGTCAGCCAGCCGAGAATTGCCAGACAAAAACTCGGCTACGTCGCCCAAGAAGTTGCTCTCGATAAGGTGCTGACGGGGCGGGAACTCCTGCAACTGCAAGCAGCGCTTTACCATTTGCCGCGCAATACGATTAAAGGGCGGATTGACGAAATGGTGAAACTCCTCGGTTTGGAGGAGTGGGAAAATAAAAAGACGGGTACTTATTCCGGCGGTATCCGCAAACGCCTCGACTTAGCTGCTGGGTTGCTGCACCAGCCCGATGTTTTGGTGTTAGACGAACCGACTGTCGGGCTGGATATTGAAAGCCGGGTGGTAGTGTGGGATTTCCTGCGCCGGTTGCGGGAGGAAGGTACGACGGTTTTGATTACGAGTCACTATCTCGAAGAAGTTGACGCTTTGGCCGATCGCGTGGCGATTATTGACAAGGGTACGGTGATTGCACAGGGCACGCCGGAGGAGCTGAAAAATCGGGTTGGAGGCGATCGGGTGACTCTGCGGATTCGCGAGTTTTCGCCGATCGAAGAAGCCGAAAAAGCTAAAAATCTGATGCAATCGCTGCCTTTTGTGCAGGAAGTAATTGTCAACGCGGCTCAAGGAAATTCTCTCAATTTAGTAGTAACACCGCAAAGCGATGGGCTGGTGACTATTCAGCAAGCTTTGAAAGATGCGGGACTTCCTACTTTTGGGATTGCTCAATCTCGGCCGAGTTTGGATGATGTGTATTTGGCTGCGACTGGTAAGACGCTGTTGGATGCGGAGTTGGCTGCTGCTAGCAACCGCGATTTGAAGGCGGAGCAAAAACAGGCGATGCGATCGTAATTTGAAGGAAGAGGGAAGTTCCGCAGCGGATGTAACGGATGTAACGGATATAAGGAAGAGGGAAGAGGGAAGAAGGAAGAGAAAACCTTCTTCCTTCTGCTATATAATCTTAAGAGGAGAGTGCTGGGGGGGTGACAAAGAGGTCTACGAGATAGACTGTATAAGGGTTGCGGTCCGCATACCTTGTTGATTAAAGCGGCGTTTAGAAGGACTTAACTTCATTAACTGTTCTACCTCGTCAGAATATTGCTCTAGATAATTGACCCACTTTTCTACATCTAAACCAACACCAAATGTACTCCGTCTTCGGTATATTTTTTTAGTTTCTTTGCGGCGAGAGATATATTTTTGTACCTGCTTTTTCCTGATTTCAGTGCCTTGAAATATTCCCGCACTGTAGGCGAGGGTCATGAGCAAAATCATGTTAATAAGTCGGTTTCCTTTTAAGCTAGTTCCTTCAAGATCGTAGCCGACTGTTTTACAGTCTCGGAACATTTCTTCAATACCCATCCGCTGCTTATAAGCATTGATGGCTGCTGGTAACAACTAGCTGTAAATCTGTGAGAATAAACCATGCTTCATCCACATTCCATCCCCCGTAGTTCCTTTTCCACTTACAAGCAATATCAAATCAGGTTAGAGGTTCGTGTTTTGCTCACTCTTGCTCCGTGACAATATAAACAGGTTCCTGGTACTATTCATAATTCATCTAACCGTTGCCAAACTAAATGTTCCATTTCGATACAAGGATTTTTTTTCAGTCTAAAACAAAAAGATATACCCTTTTCCCTCAGCCAGTTTCCCAAATCGACATAACAAAATTCACGGTCTCCTAAAACGATGACTTTATATTGTGCAAATAATGGTAAAACTTACTGTAAATTGGTAGTCTGTGACTCGATGCTACTGTTTCCCAGTTTGGGCAACAGTGACCAGTATAAGGGAATTGCTCTTCGCTCCCCGATCGGGCTAACCATAAATAGATTAATGCGCCCCCATTGACTGCGGTCGATTGAGCTTGATAAACGAGTACCAATGGGGCAATAAGTGGTCAAGCAATAAGTAATTAATGGGAACCAAATTAATGATATAGTTAAATTTGGTAAATCCAGAAATCTTTGTAGTTTTCTGCACCGACTTTCGGTTGTAATTGGATAGGGAAATACCCGGGAGAGCCGTTCTAATCTCACTTGTTTTTCTGATTGTATCAAGGGTAGCAAGATTCCAATCAGTTTAAATTGAGCTGAACTTAGTTGTTTTTTTTAAATCAATTAGGTAGACATTATTTTTTAGATACGCAAGCGTGTAACAATTATGCTGCCTATTTTTTTTGAGCAGCGGATTGGCTCAATCCTTACAAAGGTATGGGTTTGGGGCTGGTTGTTACCCTCCCAGAGATATACCTGTATTTGCAGCGAGTGTGGGGAAAAACAAACAGCAGACTGGTCGCCAGAAATAGTACCGGGACAAGATATCGGAATCAGACTGCAAACTTTTTTGGGATAGATAAATAATTACGGAAATTTATCCTACGAAAAACAAGAAGAACTGTTGTGGGAACTGGGAAAAATAGAAAGAGGAGTGGGAACTTTAGTAGCCACGAATGAAAGAATAGATGGTGCAGTGGCTAAAAGTATTGACCGGCTCAAAGAGTGGGTCAAACAAACCCAGCCCAATATCCATGCGGATGAAACACCTTGGGCAGTCAAAGGGGTAAAAGAATGGTTATGGATTTTTGCCAATACAGATTTCGCATTATTTCATGCGGCTGGTACTCGTTCTCGCTCCGAATTAGAAGTAATTCTGGGTGCAAGCTATACAGGTGTCCTCAGTTCGGATGACTATAGCGTTTATAATGATTATTCAGTCACAGCACAACAGAAATGTCTAGCGCATTTACGCCGTCATTTCAAAAAGCTGAGCAAGTTACCAGGTTTAAATAATCAGGAGATTGGCGTCAAATTTATCGATTTGATCGATGAAGGCTTTCATAATTACGCTTTATACCAAAAAACTCTCTTGATTGACGAGTTCTGGAGTTGGGCATCAGAGTTTAAATTAAAAATTGAATCTGCACTCTTAACTTGGTTTGAGCGAGCCGGAACCCAAGGAAGTAAACTGTTACGTTCCTTGCTCCATAAAGCGGATCAATGGTGGTATTTTCTAAATCACCCAGAGATTCCACCAGATAATAATTTAGCCGAACAAAGGTTACGTGAGAGCCGTTACAAAAAGAAAAGTTAGTGGCGGTTCCCGTTCAATGTCACGGTTCCAAGATACTGCCAATTTATTGACAGTTATACAAACTTGCCGTCGTCAAAGACGTTCAGTCCACCGAGTTTTTTGAGCAAGCTATCAAAGCGAGGGTTAATCCTGCTGTGCAGACCCCATCTTTAATACCCCTGGTTTAGACCTGAATCCTTACGTTTGTTCTTGATACAGCTTTGGAATATGTCTACCGGCTTCCCAATTTTTCACAGTGGTTACACTCACGTTCAATTCATCCGCAACTTGCTGCTGCGTCAATTAGCAGCCTATGCTGGTCTAACTCAAGCGCGATCGCACTTCTGGAACTTCAATTAAAGGCAAAACTCGTTTGTTTTGTACTGGAAACGTCCGACGAAAAAAGGCGTTGTATCTGCAGGATGTAGTGGCGATACCTTGCAACCTCTTACTCCAACCGACTCGCTGTGCGATTATGGGGTCGTGGAAACGTCAAAATGCAGGTGATTGATGCAATGATATCGGCAGTTGCTGCATTGGGCTTTTGGGATTTTAAAATCCCAAAAGCCTTTCGATCCCAATTATTGGAACGCTACCCCTTGACAGGTCAAGACAGTATCTACAAAATAAATAGATCAACCTTGCAAAACTTCAATTAAAGCATCGCCCATTGCCCGACAGCCGACGAGTTTCATGCCTTCCGACATGATATCACCAGTGCGATAACCTCGATTCAAAACTTCTACAACTGCTTGCTCGATTTTATTAGCAGCTTCCGGCTGATTTAAGGCGTAACGTAACATCATTGCCGCACTCAAAACTTGGGCTATGGGATTGGCTTTATCTTGTCCGGCGATGTCTGGTGCGGAACCGTGCACGGGTTCAAAAACTCCCGGTCCGCTTGCTCCCAAACTAGCCGAAGGCAGCATTCCAATACTACCAGTTAGCATCGCCGCCGCATCGGAAAGAATGTCGCCGAATAAATTGCCGGTGACAATTGTATCGAACTGTTTCGGCCAGCGAATTAACTGCATTGCTGCATTGTCAACGTAGAGGTGAGAAAGTTCGACATCAGGGTATTCTGAAGAAAGGGCAATAATACGATCGCGCCACAGTTGCGAAACATCCAAAACATTCGCTTTATCAACGGAACACAGCCTTTTTCCCCGCTTCCTAGCCGTCTCAAAAGCGACTCGCCCGATTCTGTCAATTTCCGACTCGGTGTAAGCCATCGTATTAACACCGCGTTTTTCGCCTGTTTCCGTCTCAAAAATACCTTTCGGTTTGCCGAAATAAATGCCGCCTGTGAGTTCGCGGATGACCATAATATCTACGCCTTCGACAACTTCCCGTTTCAAACTTGAAGCATCAACCAACTGCGGTAAAATAGTCGCCGGACGCAAATTTGCAAACAATCCCAATCCAGCGCGCAGTCCTAATAATCCCGTTTCCGGGCGCTGTTCGCGGGGCAAATTATCCCACTTGTAACCGCCAATTGCTGCTAACAATACTGCCTCGCAGTCGCGGCATTTTAAGAGTGTTTCTTCGGGCAGCGGATTGCCTGTTGCGTCAATAGCAGCACCGCCCATTAAAGCTTCTTGAAATTCAAAGCCGATGTCCAATTGTTGGCCGACAAGTTTCAGGACATCTACCGCCACAGCGATAATTTCAGGGCCGATGCCGTCTCCTGGTAAAAGAGTGATGCGGTAGTTTTGAGTCATATCGATTTAGGAGTTTTGATTTGAGATTTGAGATTGAGAGTTAATGGGAATTCTTTGGAAATGCCAGACATTCTCACAAGGCTATAATCATATCAGGATAAGCAACCTCAGAATTCATTATGACATTCCCGACTTACCCGCCTGCTCAAGCTGAACCGCCTCTAGACCCCCGACAGAGTTTGCCAACAATGTATGATTTACCTAGCGAAGACCCAAAGGAACCCGGTTTGCCAGATACATTTCATTTAGATCAGCCGCAACTCTTGGAATTCACGTTTTTGCCGCCGGGATGGGATGCGGAACAAGTCTTTACAGCCAGTGACCTAAATTTGTATTACGATGCAACACAACCGCGCTGGCACAAACGCCCGGATTGGTTTGCTGCGGTGGGTGTGCCAAGGCTTTATCAAGGGCGCGATATGCGTTTGAGTTATGTAGTTTGGCAAGAACGGGTAAATCCGTTTGTGGTGGTGGAATTGCTATCGCCGGGCACTGAAGATGAAGATTTAGGGCGGACTGTTCAGCAAGCTGGGGAACCGCCGACTAAGTGGCAAGTTTATGAACAAATTTTGCGGATTCCTTACTATTTTATTTTCAGTCGCTACACGGATGAATTGCGAGCTTTTCATCTTGTAGGAGGCCACTATGAACCGGCAGAATTAATTGATGGGCGGTTATTTATTCCTGAGTTGCAGTTGAGTTTAGGTTGGTGGCAGGGCACTTATAAGAGTATGAATCGGTTGTGGTTGCGGTGGTTTACGGCCCAAGGAGGGTTGATTTTGAGTCCGGGTGAAAGAGCAACGGCGGCGGAACGGCAACTGATAGAATCTCAACAGCAACTCATAGCATCTCAACAGCAACTGACAGAATCTCAACAGCGAGAGGAAAGACTAGCGGCGCGGTTGCGGGAGTTAGGCATCGATCCTGAACAGTTGGTTTAATAGTCCCGCACTCAGCCCTGGTGAAACCCCTTTTCAACTCCTCGAATCCGCGCAACAGGAGTGAAATAAGATAAAAACAGTTCGATCGCACGCACTTACAAAAAAATCGGCAAGGAGTCGCACCAGTGGCAGAGGGCGAAGGCATACCAACACCAGCACAGATTGATTATCGGGACTATTCTTGGGCCTTTTGGCCAGTTGTCCCCCTCTATCCCTACAGCAAGCGGCGCACCATCCGCAAGGAAATAGTCAAGGACACAATCTGGACTTTCGACCAACTACAAGGCATTTTCTACGTAGTCGTCCCGATTCGGATGACAGTAATTAAATTAGAACCCGAAGGCCTTCTCGTCTACGCCCCCGTTGCACCGACTCCTGAGTGCATCCGCTTGGTAAAGGAGTTAGTAGCAGAGCACGGCGAGGTGAAGTACATTTTGCTGACAACGGTTTCGGGCATCGAGCACAAAGTTTTTGTCGGCCCCTTTGCGAGGTGTTTTCCCGAAGCGCAGGTGTTTGTCGCCCCGCATCAGTGGAGTTTCCCGGTGAATTTGCCGCTCTCGTGGCTGGGTTTGCCCGCCAAACGCACGTCTGTACTGCCCTTTGACAGCAGCAACACGCCGTTAGCCGATCAATTTGACTGGGCAATTCTCGGCCCGCTAGACCTCGGTTTGGGCAGATTTGCTGAAGTTGCGTTATTTCACAGGCGATCGCGCACCCTGATGTTAACAGATTCCATAGTTTCCATTCCCGAAAATCCGCCCGCGATCGTCCAACTCGACTCGTACCCGCTGCTATTTCACGCCAAAGAAAGCGCCTCGGACACGGTGGCAGACACCCAGGAAAATCGCCGCAAAGGGTGGCAGAGAATCGCCTTATTTGCCATGTATTTTAGCCCCAGCGTGCTGGAAGTGCCGCCGTGGTCGGAGGTATTTGCCAGCGCACGCCAAGCGCCAGAACGCTCAAGGAAAGCTTATTTTGGGTTGTATCCGTTCAAGTGGAAAACAGATTGGGTGCGATCGTTTGAGGCTTTGCGGGGAGGAGGGCGGTTGTTTGTGGCGCCGATTTTGCAGACATTGATTCTCAACCGCGCGCCGAGGGAAACTCTCGATTGGGTGGATCAAGTGGCGAGTTGGGACTTTGAAAAAATTGTACCTTGTCACTTCGATGGTGCGATCGACTCCCGGCCGCGTGAATTTCGCCAAGCATTCTCATTTCTGGAAAAACACTCGCCTGTTAATTCCTTACCCGAAGACGATTTTAAATTGCTCAGGCAGATTGATGCGGGTTTGAATAAAACTGGTTTGGTTCCGCCTGCGAAAGAGAAGGTTTAATCTTACATCTTGCACCATTGTTAAGAACAGGACAGTTTGCCCTAACTTGGGCCAGAAGTAAAACCCAATCCAATTCAACAATAGCTATGACTTCACTAACCAAGAAAGTTCGCAAATCACCCCTCCCTTGGGCAAAGATTCTCGTCGAAACTGTCCCCCCAATCGTTGAGCCAAAATTTGAGAGTGCTTTGTTCCCTGTTGTCCTTGTTCGGGTTTAAGTCCAGCGCCATTGTCTTGCACCTTGAGAACATATTGCCCCTGCTGATGTTCTCCCGTCACGACAATTCGAGTTGTTCCAAGAGCGTGTTTCCCCACATTACATAAAGCTTCCTCTAACCACAAACAGAAATCCCGCTTTCTCTCCAAGGTGAGGTTAGTTTGCTCGATGGGGGCGAAATTCCGCACTTTGACTTGAATGGTCTGGAAATAGGGCAAATTGCGCTTCAAAGTAATGGCATAAACTTCATACAATAAATTATGCAGGGGGCGGTTGAGATCGATACAAGTGCCTTCCCCCAGACGGAGAGTTTGTTCGGAATTAGGGGGTTCTAGGCTGGAAAAAACGGCTGCGGAGTGTTGCTCTGAATCCGCTTCATCGGTGAGACTGCGCCCCACTGCCCGGATCTCTGCATTCAGGCTATGCAAGCGTTGGAACAATTGTTGAGATGGCATCTGTTCTTGCTGCATATCCCGCAGGAGGAGAGCTAAGGTTTGCAAAGGGCCATTGTGGATTTGCGTGAAGGCTTGTTCCATTGCCTGCTGACGAATCGCCTGTCGCTCGACAATTTGAGCATAGTATTGGAGACGCTCGGTATATAAGCCCTGGACGATATCTTGGACGCGGTTATAAAACAGAATCAGGAGAATTTGTATCCCCATTGTTGGGCCGAGGGAGATGAATAAATCTAAGCCTCGCGAAGTGTGAAGTTCTGACGGGTGCAGCAGCAAATAGGTGAGAATTGGGGCAGCGATCGCCATCCAAGCGATCACAGTTGCAATCACCAATTGCTGGCGGCGACGCAGGGCGATCAGCATCACCATTGTCAACACGAACAACGCGGGTGTTACAGGGGGCAAACTATCTACGAGGGTGGTGCCCGATGTGACGATCGCTTGTAGGGTATATAACCAACTGGGAACCACTACGAACAGTACCCCTGCAAGTAAAGCCAGATTTATCACTTGTTGCAAGCTCTCTGGTTTTTTGTAGAGACGAATCAGTAAAATCAGGCAGGCGATCGCCAACAACGGAGGTGTAATTAGATAAATGGTACGAGGGTGCGGTTGCAGTCGGTGCAGAAATGTAGCAATAGTTGCGCCAACCGTCGCCAAACTCAACATTGCCAGCACGACTCGGCGCTTTAAAATTAAAATATTGTATGGCTCATTAACCGTAGACATTGCTCGTTTAATCAATTAATCCAATTTTACGGGCACGAATTTGGGTTTGTGCACGCATATTTTTACCCTCTTCCGGGTAGATTGAGAGTGCATCCTGAATCTTAGACCAATAGTGGCGAATCATCCGTTCGGACTTGTGCATAGTTTGGGCGATCGCTTTATCCTGAAGTCCCTCCTCAAAAGCGAGTCGCATTACTTCCAACCATTCGGGTTTCACTTCCAAGTCGGTTTGCAGGTCTTTGGTATGGGTTAACCCTTGCATAGCCCACTCCATCCGGGTCAGGAAGGTATCTATTGGCACGCTTTTGTCTGCGATCGTAAATCCTCCCTGATGATTGTCAATTTCCGGTATGATGCGAATCAATGCCTTGACGTTACTGCTTTGCACCATCAGGTTTAGCTGGGGATAATCCTGCATCAAGACCTTCAGCAACCCCAATCCCTGCTCAACATTGGCAGCCGTTCCTGATATCTCTGGAAGGGACAAATCCACGATCGCCAGGTCAGGCAAATGCTTTCTCACTTCGGTTAGAGCCTCCTGGACGGTTTGGCAAGAGCGGATTTGTGCCCTAGGAAAGCGATCGCCAACCAGACTAATCGTTCCATTGAGAAGCAAGCGATGGTCATCAACGATCAGAATATCTAGTTGCTGCTCTTGGGTCAAACTATCTGGCATCAGCGCTTCTCGACGCAACAACCTTATCTTAACTTGGTTTCATCAAGGGATCTTTAAAGCTGCTAGCGATTACCCCTTATGAGTTAAGCCCTATCGATTCGGGACATATTAAGAAAGTGGAACTTTTGTCAATGAGTAAATATATCTAATCTGCCTGTCATCAATGGGGTCGATCGGGTGATTACCGAAAACTACCATGCACCTGACCGAAAATACCAGCTCAACTTGTCCGAAACTACCAATGATGAAAGCTTCTGGAGGTTTGGATACTGGAATTATCAAAGACCAACAACATTGATTTTGGGAAAAAAACAATGCACGCTGACCAAACAACTCACTCCACCTTAACCCCTGGCAGTAATAACAATGAGGCCAATCAAGTTAAATACTTGCAACAACAACTCAATCTTTTTTACCACAGCTATATCAGTGTCGATGGCTACTTTGGTGATATTACTACTGAGTATGTCAAAAAGTTTCAAGCTGATTGCTGCCTGAAAGTTAATGGCATTGTTGATTCACCAACTTGGAGTTACCTTGACGCTATCGTTCCTTATTCCAACAAAATGCACTCTACCTTGAGCCAAAGCAAAAGCAACAATCCTTCGGAAGTGAAATATCTACAGGCACGCCTCAATCAAGCCAAAAGGCAAGGAAAATCAGGAAGTATGACGATAGCTGTAGATGGCGATTTCGGCAATAAAACCACGACACGAGTGAAAGGCTTTCAATCAGATTTCTGGCTAACTGCTGATGGTATTGTAGGAAATAACACCTGGTTATTACTCGAAGACGCACTCTTAAAAAGCTAACACGGCTGACACTGGCAACTCCTAATTTAAGCAAGGTGAAGTTTTATTAAGGTTGCCCGAATAAATTTTAATCAAAGGTGAATCCTGATTAAAATTTACACATGAAATATTTCCGAATAAGGAAATCATCGCTATGATGCCAATGTTCAACCCAGATGATACTGACTCCAATCCTAGTTTTAGGCTTCAAGAATTTTTTGAGTTTCACAGGTAAAGAATGAAAGCCTCTTCCTTCATTCCCTGCTACCTACTCCCCTTTTTCTTGGAAAGTTATCTCGTACTCTTTAGATTTCTTATGTTTCGTACAATTAAATCAAGAACATGAAAAGGCGAACATTTCTATCAGCAACGGGTTTGGCAGGAGCTGCACTAATTGGCTCTCAAATTGTAAATAAATCCGACAGTCCGGCAATTGCACAAACATCGGGATATAAAAAGCCCAATATCCTGGTGATTGTCGTAGACCAACTACGCACTCCCCAATGGTTTCCAGCACAAGCCACTCTCGACAAATATCTACCCGCGATCGCGAAATTGCGAAAGAGTTCAGTCAACTTCACGCGGTACTATACAGCAGCAACAGCCTGCACGGCCGCTCGCGGCACATTGGTGACAGGTTTATACTCCCACCAAACATTTGTGATGGATACGCATTTGAATGATGGTGGTGAGAGTAGTAGCATACTCTTTCCAGCGCCAGCGCCAAGTCTTAATCCTGGCTTTCCTACCTGGGGAAAACTGTTGCGAGACAACTTTGGTTACAGTACGTGGTGGTTCGGTAAATGGCATTTATCCACCGGAGATTCCCTAGAACCCTACGGATTTAGTGGCGGAACTTATCCTTCCCCCAATGGTAATCCCGGAGAAGGTTTAGAAGTAGACCCTTATATTGTCAAAGGCGGTACGCCTCCTCAAGGAATTAAATCCACCGAACAGTTTACCGAGTGGCTCAATTCCAACGAAGCCAGAAAGACTCCTTGGTGTACGACCATCAGCTTAATCAACCCCCATGACATTTCTTGGTACCCCCAAGGAACGAAGGACATACCCGCAGAAAGCAACCCGCCAAGTGTCTTCAAAGATAAAATTCCCAACTTTGAAAACCCCATCGGGTTAGCGAAAAAGCCCCGCTTGCAAGAAGCATTCCGCCGAGCAGCAAACTTAGGGGCTGGCTACTTACCGCCTAAATTCGGAGAACCCTGGCTGAAACTGTTGGATTCATACCTACTATTCCAACAATTTGTGGACGCTCAAATCGGGAAAGCACTTGATAGTTTAGAAAAATCCCCATTTGCCCAAAATACGATCGTCGTGTTTACCTCAGACCACGGCGAGTATGGCGGTTCTCACGGGTTGCGCGGTAAAAGTGCTGCTGTCTATGAAGAATCAATTAACGTTCCTCTTTACATCAAAGACCCAACTAAACAGTGGGTTTCCACCCCAGGAACAGAACGGACACAACTTTGCTCTAGCGTAGATATTGTTCCCTTGTTACTTACCCTCGCTAGTGGAGATAATAGATGGCGTACCCAACAGGCATTCTCGCATTTAAAGACACGCTTGGATATTGCCCAAATCCTGCGCCAACCAAATGCGTCAGGTCGCCCTTACATTCTTCATACGACAGATGAACTGATCTTAGATTTGTTGGGCGCTTTGCTACTCGCCGGCGATGCTCCAAATCATGTAATTGGATATCGCACAGACAAAGCGAAACTAGGAGCTTATAACTTCTGGCGTTCTGGCACCATCGATATTCAAACCAAAGGTATGGAAGCAGAACTTTACAACTACAGTACAGCTAGAGGAAAGCAGGAATTAGATAACGTCAGGAACTCTGAACTTAGATTGTACTCTCAACTGGTGAGCCATCTCTTTAACGACGCTATTCCCAATGAATTGCGTAAACCTCTACCTACACCCGAACTGCAAGCCGTGCAACAACAAGCCTTAAAAGACTATTTGTCCTTCGCCGACCAGACAACCAGGACAAAAAGCAGGCTGGATAAAACAGATGAACAACTCCTGGCGTTAAATGCTGCAATTGCTAATTTGTAGCTTCGCCCCACATAGATCAAAAATTTTGGGAAACCTGAAATCGGCGGTGCGGTATAAAAACCCCATGCCTGATTCCGAAGCCACTGTTAAACACCATCAATTTTGGCTTTAAGCGCTGATGGAATTGTTAGGAATAATACCTAGTCAGTTCTAGAAGAACCACTCCGGAAAAGTTAATAAGGCTGACTTAGCAATTCCTAATTTAAGCCAGGTGAAGTCTGGTTAGACTTCACCTTTTTTTTGATGAAGCAGGGAAGGAGGAAGACTAATGGATAAGATAACTCTTGTGTCCAGCCTAATTATCTTTGGTACAGCGGGATTAATTGCGGGCGTTGTCTATCATGAACTTTGTTGGTGGCGACGAATGCGTTGTTTGGAACAACAACTGCTAACACAGCAACAGTTAATCGAGCTGCTTGAGGCAGAAATTCACAATGGTGCCTTACAAAGGCTGGCGTTCTTGATCAGAGAGCTTCAGATTCATGAGTTGTCCCAACAAGAGTTACTCCAGCATTTACGCTCTGTTTATCAAGATGTTCAGGCTGCTCTTTCTATTGACAAATCCCACTAATTTAAGATGGCTTTAACAGCCCTTCTCTGTTGAATTGCGTAGATTAGCCCATAGACATTCGCTCCAGTTTCTTAACCGGTCACGACTGGAGCTTCTCAAGCCACAGCCAACCTGATAGCAATCAAGGGTTTGGGCGATTAACCTGCAAAGGCAAGACCCTATCAAGCTGATTACCGAAAAGTGGAATGCTGATGACAGAAAATACCAACTAAACTTGTCTGAAACTACAAATAATTGTTGTAGCTTAAGTTTTATATACTGGAATTATCAATACATAAGTCATCTGCCACTAATGATTAATTGGGATGCGTAAAAAGTGGCTAATGATAACAAGGGAACTCAAAACTTGCCTCAGCCACAATTTTCCACAAAAACAGCACTTGTGGAGATAGCAGATACAGCACTTCCGGATGTTATGAGGTACAGTAGCAGCAATTAATAAACTAGAAATGTTGAATATTGATACAAAACTTTACAGATTCAGATAGAGCAAGACTAACCAGGTAAACATTTCAAGAAAACATGAGTTCCTCAAACCAATGAACACAACTAATTTTCTGACACATACAAGCTTGAAGATAGCGCATTTTGTCTAATAGTTTGTTACCATGGCGCGGCAATAGATATCAGTAGTAAAATTAGATATGCAATTAGCCTAGTATAAAGTTGTATGGTAATACAATTCAAACTTTTGCTAATCAATCTATCAAGTTTTAGGTGCACCTTTAAAAACTTCCAGAACAATTCTACTCCCATTTTAAGCGATATATCTCCCTAATTTCATCATCAGAAACTGCCGCCTCTCCATCATCCGATAAATTAGTGACTAAGCGAAACTCACTTTTGGTATCTACATCACAAAAATTTACCATTCTATAAAAGCGAGCATCGGTTAATGAACCAATTATTATCAACCTACTTTCTGACTAAAATTCTAACTTCCAATTGTTGTTAATCCGCAACATAAAATATTTGTTATCTTGGATTAATTATTGAATAAACTTTAGTCAGGCACATCCTAATTCCATTACTTCCACAGCATTTCCTGGCAGTTTAGACATCATCTTTGAACCCAAATTATAATCATGAGCCTGTCCAAAGTTAATGAGGTTATCGTCGGGACTCCCTGTCGATAAATTGAGGGTAGTAAAAACTTTAACTCTTTGGATGACCTAGGATCCATAATAATTTACTTGTCAATGTAATAATTATTGAATCAATTGGAGAAATGGCGTATGTATTAGGCATTTTTTTGTGAGTTGCGTTGGGAATAATTGATTCAATTGCTTATAAATCTTTCGGAATGGTTCTTGACTTCGATGAGTGTTAGCCTTGGAAAATGTTGAAATATCAACCTCAAATCCTATAGGGTTTATCGGTTTAAACAAATCGCGCTTGACGAGTTAAGCTATTATCCAGGACATAAGCTAACCAACACTCGACCAAAAGGCGGCTATTCAAAACTGGATAATCATTTTTTGGGAGCCCTTTGAGGATATCTTTGACAATCTTGGGAAAGTGATTTAGAATCATTATTAATAGATATTTTTTTATATTTAGCCCAATTTTAACCGATTTTGGGCAATTTATATCACTTATTTATTCACTTTCAATACTTTTGGGTGGCTCGATGATTTGTGGTAAAATGAACCAAGGGCTTATAGCCCCAATATCCCGTACAACTGCCTAATAAAATTATTGTTAGTATCAGCCATAAAGGATGTCTGATTCCTCTCGGTTGTCGATGGTCGGGAACAGATTTAATTGCTTCAATTAAATTCATTGTTGATGCACTCCATGACTTGATAGTCTTACAAGTTCCAAATACGCGATCGCCTCTTCTATGAGACCTTTATCCTGTGATAATTAATCCACCCTGCCTAACCCCCCTTAACAAGGGGGGGACTGGAGTCTTCAAAGTCCCCCTTCTTAAGGGGGATTTAGGGGGATCTAGACTTAGATATAAACGAGAGAAATAGAGGGTTTTAGTCTTAAGCTGAGACTTTTGAACACTGCCCTGTCCCTACTAAATCAATTTACGAATTTTTCAACTTAAACTCATCAAACTTCACCACTTCCGACTCCGGTTTCCGCGTATCAAAATAGTAGCTACTAACCGTACCTTCCCCCGTATCAAAAATAGTAAAAGCCGTAATATCATTGCTATCAATATACGGCAGGGGCAGCCTATCTTCTCCCAACAAAGGCGCAACAGTCGGCACCACAGGTTCCAATCCGTTCGGGTCTCCAATAGCGCTGTAATCTTCCCGATATCCCGGCGGCACAAATCGGCGCTTTTCCCCCACAAAAGCACCGTAACTGTTGCCAACATTAGAAGTCTCCAAAAAGTGCATTCCGCTGGAACTTACAAACCGATTCCACAAGTACGAATGTCCGTAAAATACCAACTGCACCCCCGCTGTTTCTAGCAGTTGCACTACATCCCGAATCAGATAATCTTGCTGTTTCGGATACTCGTAACGCACCATTTTAATCTCGCCATTCTCAGCGCGATCGACTATTTGCACTGGATCAGTATAAGCAGGTACAATATTGTCACCCAGAGAATGTGGCGGGTAGTGAAACATCACAATTTTATATTTTGCCTGCTGGAATTCCGAACTCTTTAACTCTTGTTGCAGCCAATTATATTGAGCGCTGCCCTTGACAATAGGCTCAAAAATATGCTGTCCGTATCCCCATTTTTCGGGATTATTAAAATCTGCGTCTCGTTCCCGATACCTGCCTCTCGCACCCGCATCTAAATTCGGAGTCCGCCAGATATTCGCAACGTACAAAGTCACTAACCGCACTTCCCCAAAAGTCACAGCATAGTAATTTTTGCCTCCCGGCAAATTGAAAATTTCGTCATAGGTATCGCTATTAAAACTATTGTTTTTTAGCCAT
The DNA here is from genome assembly GCF_036701355.1 of Microcoleus sp. Pol12B3. NCBI lineage: Bacteria > Bacillati > Cyanobacteriota > Cyanophyceae > Oscillatoriales > Microcoleaceae > Microcoleus > Microcoleus sp. Pol12B3. The sequence continues at coordinate 17,405 of NZ_JAUBQS010000049.1, read as the reverse complement.
ATTTCCCGCACGGAAGGGTCATTATTGGGATTCAAAGAGGCAGCACGTTGAGCGTAGATTTTCTCGGCAGCGGCGCGGGGAAAAGGATCACTAAATTGGTCATAGAGTGTGCTGTTGGTTGCAAACCTGCCCATGATTTCGTGATTGCCAATGGCGGGGAATAAAGGCGCGTGTTGGATCAGTTCGCCGCCGCTGTAAACGGTTTTGATACCGTTTTTGTCCAGTTCGGAAAATGCGCGACCTTGCATAGCGGCAAAGAAGGCGCGGCCTCGGTCGTCGTCAAACCATTCGGAAGCGCGATCGGGTATATTAATTAAATCCCCAGCCATGAAAACCGCGTCAACTCTCCCAATTGTTTCGGCTACTTTCTGGAGATTTGCTGCTGTCATAGGCATCAATTGATGGTCGGAAGTTAGGAGGATTTTGAGCGACCTTCCTGCTGCTGGTGTCGGAGAAAGAGTGAAAACTTTGCTGCTGACAGATGCGCCGTCTTTCCTTTCGCTAGTGACTCGATAAGGAATGCGAACACCGGGCATTAAATTGGAGACTTCTGCTTCGTGGCGCCAGATGTCGCGGACAATTGGATTGCTGTCAATTATGCTTTGTTTCATTTCATCGGAGATGCGCGAGTCTTTGTCTTCGCGAGTGCGGCTTAGCTTAGTAGTATTTGCCATCACAACTTGATTCAAATTTTCGCCGTAAGCAACAGTGTTGCGAGTACCGCCAAACTCGGTGAACCAGACAACTCGCACCGAGTTTGCTGTTGGGACTTGCAAAAACGGATCGGTTAAAAGCTGAGGTTCGTTGAGGTTAGATGGCATAATGAAACCTAGCAAGAGGACAATCAAAATCAAAACAGCAAAAAACCAGGGATTGCGAGAATAACCTTGAGAACTTTCTACTTTATTGGGCAAAGGCGTTAACATAATTCATTAGTCATTAGTTGTAGGGGGGGTTTCACCAGCCAAACGCAACTCCCCCCCCCAAATACATATAAACCCGCGCCGCTAACTTTAAATTTTAAACTACCAACGCGATCACAAAGTTAAGAAAATAGTAAAATATCTCACATCAAACAAACCTCAACCATTTTTTGACCTCTTGTGCTCTCTCCATTCTCTTTCTCAGCGCCCTCTGCGCCCTCTGCGGTTCATTAAAAAAAACTCTCAAAAATGATTGAGACTTGCGATATAACATTCTTAACACCCTTCCTTCAATCTAAAATCTAAAATCTAAAATCTCATGACTCGCCACCTTCTCAAGGCTAACTGCAAAACCGTACACTTGGGCGGTTTCTCTCCGAATATCGAACCTGCTTTAAGGGTGGATTCAGGCGATCGCATCGACATCGAAACCTATTCAGGATATTATGTTGCTGACAAAGCGCCGCCGGAATTTCAAACGCCGGAATTTTTAGATATTTGTCAGAATTTGCCTCCCAACCGCAAAGTTGGCCCTGGGCCCCACTTGCTGACAGGCCCGATTTATGTTAACAATGCCGAACCGGGAGACGTTTTAGAAATTCACATTGAGAATGTTTACCCAAGTTTGCCAGTAGGATTTAATGCAATTCGCGCCGGATGGGGAGCATTACCTGATTATTTTCCAGAACCTAAATTGCGTTTTATTCCGCTAGATTTACCGCAAAAAACTGCTGAATTTCCCCCAGGTAGCGACATTCGGATTCCCCTGCATCCTTTTTTTGGAATTATCGGCGTTGCAAATTCAGAAATCAACCGTTCTTCTATTCCTCCAGAGCGCTACGGTGGCAATCTGGACAATCAGGAACTCCAAGCAGGAACGCGGTTATTTTTACCTGTTTTTATGCGCGGCGGTTTACTGTCCATCGGCGACGGACATTCGGCACAAGGAGACGGTGAAGTTGACGGTACTGCTATAGAAACTTCGATGAACGGGACTATTAAAATCATCTTACGCAAGGATTTTATTTTGATGTTTCCGTTTGCAGAAACGCCCACTCATATTGTAATTATGGGATTTGGTAGAACATTAGATGAAGCGTTTGAGATGGCGGTAAAACAGACGGTTTATTGGCTGCAAAAGTTTGCAGGTTTCCAAGAGGAAGATGCTTATGTTTTGTGTTCCATTGCGGTAAATTTTCGGATTACTCAGGCTGTCAACAATCCCCAAAAAGGAGTTCACGGAATGATGCCCAAGTGTATTTTGCCCGAAGGGAAAATTATTGGTCACGGAGTTTGAGGTAAAATGATAACACGCGATCGACCAAATAATTAGGATCGCGATCGCACAAACGACACCAATTTGTCACTGCTGTGGTCGATCTGGATCGCGATCCTGTTGACAATTAAGCTTAAAATGATATAAGTTACCAGTTCTACCTAAATCGAACTCAACATGAAAAACCAGACTGACGATGTTGCCAAAAAAGATTTAGTCGATCGAGCTTTTGGGAATGCAGCAATACCAGATCCGACAGCGTGGGTGCACGAACATTATTTTCTGGCTAATTTCGCCGATACTCTGGCACACATCCAAGAACATATGTCTGAAGACAGTTGCGAAATCGGCGATAATGTTGACTCTGGTGAGGGGGTATTATCGATCGATGCCAAAATTAGAGATATGTTGAGAGCTACTTTTAGCGACGACGGCTGGCATTATGTCGAAAGTTTATTGTGAGTTTGGTAAAACCCACAAGTATTTGTACGTTCATAACTTGAGAACGTAAGTTATACCAGTTTAACAAAAGAATCCAACTTTAGGCCGGTGATCTACCCCATTAGATCATGCATGCGTTATGCGCAATTCTTTAATCTCAAATATCAAATCTCCAATAATATAAATTCCATCTGCGCCGGAATGATATCAAATCCGCGCTTCCGGAGTCGGGCATAAAGTCGAATCAAGCTGCCAACAAATAATTCGCGCTATTTTCATTTTTTTGACTCACAGTCAACAGCCAACAATGATAAGGAGTGCAACCGGAATCGATATGATATCAGTTTCCTCTCTCAACGCAGACTCGCAACTAAGAGTGAGTGGCTGCGTGCATTTCCACCCCAATTTGAAGTAAATTGGACTATTGTGATGTAGGATACTTTAGATAGGGGAGAAATTACTGTCGCTAGGAATTTCAATCGATCGCAAAAAAGCCGCACTTTCTTCGGGCAAAGCAGTATTGATAAACATCCCGCTACCCAACTCAAACCCAGCTTGCTTAGTAACTCTGGGAATAATTGCAATATACCAGTGAAAGTATTTTGTTGCCCGTTGGGCGATCGGCACCGATCGAATATTATAGTTATAATCGGGATTGTTCAATCCGTAATAAAGCTTAGCCAGTACAGTTTTCAAAGTATCAGCAAGATCGGCAACTTCCCCATCAGTTATTTCATCAAACGAAGAGGAATGACGGCGCGGAAAAATCCACGTGTGAAACGGTGAAAGTGCAGCGTAAGGGATAAAAGCGACAAAATGTTCACTCTCACAAATCACTCTTTCCTCCGCCGCTAATTCATCTTCCAAAGTCCGGCAAAATAGACATTCTCCCGTGTCATCAAAATATCTAATAGCTTCGTCGATGCGGCTGCGAAATTGGCTGGGTACAACGGGCGTCGCTGCTATCTGCGAGTGGGGGTGTTCGAGAGAAGTTCCGGCACTTTCCCCGTGATTTTTGAAGATAATAATTGTTTCAATGTGGGGATTTTTTCTAATTTCTACATACCGCTGGCGGTATACTAAAAGTATGTTTGCAACTTCTTTAACACTCAACAAAGCTGTCGTCAAATCATGTCGCGGGTGTTCGACAATTACCTCGTGAACGCCGATTCCCGCCATCGTGCGGTGAATTCCCGATGATATCCTCATCCATTCTGCTGTCGGGGAGAGGGCGGGATATTTGTTGTAAATTGCCCTGACTTTCCAGCCAGTGCGATCGCCCAAACGGCAAGTTTCTAAGGTTCCGTCTTCCTCATTTCCCACGCAAAAAGGGCAATCGGCACGGTGCGGTGGCACTACGGCAGCCCACTTTTTTTTGTTAGCGAATTGATCCGGTCTTGTCGCCCGTTCCGTGGCGATGATTACCCAATCTCTGGTAATTAGATTTTGTCTAAGTTCAGACATTTTCTTACCTTCAGTTTCCGGGTCAAATTGTGTCTTATTTTAGACAAAAACTTTTATTTTGTCACTCACTAGAGTAAATTTTTTACAAATCTTAATTTATAATTAAATCGGCAGTTTCTCAACAAAAGTTAACAACATTTGAAACCAGCGATAGAGGACGATTAGCGACTAAAGGTGTCTCCCCCGATGTTACAGAATATCTATCTAAGCAGTACGGGTAAGCACAGATTTTAACCCCAGAGATTAAGCCAACTGCAACTGCACATTCTGCAATTTGCAAATCGCTTTCAACACTTGCGCCAACAAGAGCGATCGCTCCCTGTCAGTCAAACTCAAGTCTGGTAAAATCTGATAAGTGCAAGGATTGCCCCGCGTCAGATACACAAACTGATAGTTACGTCCATTCGTTGTCAATCCCCAAACAGACGATTGCTGCTGCAAACTTTTATAAGCATAAGTCAGCAATTGCGGCAAACCGGCCCAAGGATCGATCGCACTATTTTTCGCCTCCACTACCAAAATCCAAAACTGTGCCGCCGCGAGCTCTGCATCCGGCTGATTTACCGCTAAAATATCCAAGCGCCCTTTAATTAAAGTATCCCCATCCTCAACCTCGATCGGGATGCTATCTTCCATTGTCAGCACGATCGGAATATCAAAAAATCCTGCTAATCTCATTAACGGTGAAAGCACTAAAAACTTAACCAGTTCTTCTGAAACTTTTCCGGCGGATAAGTAGCGTCGAAAGTTAGTTATAATTTTTAATATTTCCTGCTGTTCTAATTCTGACAGCGGTTCCAAAGAGAAAAAACCGGTGAAGGCGTCTCCTTCTCGCTCTTCCAATTTGAGCAGGCGGCGAACGTCATTTAGCGAGAGTTGGCTTGCTTCTAAATTTTGCGTCATAGTTTTCCTTTAATTAAATTTAACTAACTACCTAAATTATAGCTAATCTAATTTACAAAAAAGTATAACTTAAAAACTTGTCACCCAATAATTACTAAGAATAATTAATTATTAAATAAGCTAAAAAATCCTCTAGATCTGCGTTAATCGGCATTACTCGGCGAGCAAAAAAAGAACAACATCTCAACCTCTTACAAAATTTCCCAAAGTCTTAAGGAAAATAAACATACTTTGGTCCCAACTTATGCAAACAATAGTTAAAAAGACGAACCGAAGTTAAAGTTAAAAGCAATGTCACAAGATACGATCGAGTCAATTCTGCAAGAAAAACGCCTATTTCAGCCGCCCGCTGAATTCTCCCAAAAAGCTCACATCAAAAGCCTAGAAGAATACCAAGCCCTCTACGACAAAGCCAAAGCTGACCCCCAAGCATTCTGGGCAGAACTCGCTGCCCAAGAATTGCACTGGTTCCAAAACTGGGATACCGTGCTCGACTGGCAGCCGCCTTTTGCTAAATGGTTTGTCAACGGTAAAATTAATATTTCTTACAATTGTCTCGATCGCCACTTAACCACTTGGCGCAAAAATAAAGCCGCCCTGATTTGGGAAGGCGAACCCGGAGACTCTCGCACCCTCACCTACGCGCAACTCCACCGCGAAGTCTGCCAAATGGCAAATGTGATTAAGGAATTGGGAGTTCAAAAGGGCGATCGCGTCGGCATTTATATGCCCATGATTCCCGAAGCTGCGATCGCCATGCTAGCCTGCGCCAGAATCGGTGCCGTACACAGCGTTGTTTTTGGCGGATTTAGTGCAGAAGCTTTGCGCGATCGGCTCAACGACGGCCAAGCAAAACTCGTCATCACCGCCGACGGAGGCTTCCGCAAAGATACCGCCGTCGGGCTCAAAACACAAGTAGACAAAGCACTAGCAAATAATGCCGTACCCAGCGTTACCAACGTTCTGGTAGTTCAGCGCACCAAGCAGCAAATTGACATGGAACCAGGGCGCGATCGCTGGTGGCATGAATTGCAAAAAGGTGCATCCGCTGACTGTCCGGCAGAACCGATGGATAGCGAAGATTTGCTGTTCATTCTTTACACTTCTGGAAGTACCGGAAAACCGAAAGGAGTCGTCCATACAACCGGTGGTTATAACCTTTATACCCACATGACAACCAAGTGGATATTCGACCTCCAAGATACCGATGTTTACTGGTGTACTGCTGATGTCGGCTGGATTACTGGACATAGTTATATTCTCTACGGCCCGCTATCCAACGGTGCGACAACTTTAATGTATGAAGGTGCTCCTCGCCCTTCTAATCCCGGCTGTTTTTGGGATGTAATTGAAAAATACGGCGTCACAGTTTTCTACACTGCACCAACCGCAATTCGCACCTTTATGAAAATGGGCGAACACTTGCCGAATGCGCGCAATTTGTCATCTTTACGATTGTTAGGAACCGTCGGCGAACCCATCAATCCCGAAGCTTGGATGTGGTATCAGCGCGTAATTGGCAACTCAAATTGTCCGATCGTCGATACTTGGTGGCAAACAGAAACCGGGGGAATTATGATTACCGCTTTGCCCGGTGCAATTCCTACAAAACCCGGTTCTGCAACCCTACCGTTCCCCGGAATTATGGTCGATGTTGTTGACCAAGAGGGCGAACCAGTAACTAACGAAAGCGGCGGTTATTTAGTGGTGAAACATCCTTGGCCGGGAATGATGCGTACACTTTACAACGATCCAGACCGCTTCCGTCGCACTTATTGGGAATATTTGCACCCGAAAGATGGCGAATTTGTGTACTTTGCAGGGGACGGCGCGCACAAGGACAAAGACGGTTATTTCTGGGTAATGGGTCGCGTTGACGATGTAATTAATGTGGCCGGACACCGACTGGGCACAATGGAAGTAGAGTCAGCTTTGGTATCGCATCCAGCGGTGGCGGAAGCTGCGGTTGTTGGTAAACCCGACGAGATTAAAGGTGAGGACATTGTGGCTTTTGTCACGCTGGACAACTCGCAGCAACCTAGCGATGAATTGGCTAAGGAATTGAAGCAGCACGTGGTTAAGGAAATTGGGGCGATCGCCCGTCCCGGCGAAATTCGATTTACCGATGCTTTGCCGAAAACCCGAAGCGGCAAAATTATGCGCCGATTGCTGCGTTCTTTAGCTGCGGGAGAAGAGGTTTCTGGGGATACTTCAACCTTGGAAGACCGGACGGTTTTGGATAAATTGCGGGGTGGTGCGTAGGGGTATTTTGTAAGTGCAGATAAACGCAGATAAACGCGGATAAGTTTAATAATTATCTGCATTTATCTGCGGTTTTAGATAATTGTTTAGTAGCTTATTTGCCGCTCCACAGATGAACGGCAGCGGCGTTAATTTCAGACCTTACCTGTAGCCAATCCTCCAGCAAGTAGTCATCATCAACTGCTTGCTTGTGCTGTTCGTCTTTGAGAATTGCCAAGACAAGACGCTAACTCCAGACGAATAGTTGACATGACGAATTTTTGGGTGAGATCCCAAGTCTTGAATTTTTGCCAAAACGCGATGGACAGCACCGGCAACAGTAAGATCGACGGCAAGAATAATTTGACCGAGTTTAGCACCCGGTTTTACACATTCTAGAACAGCCATAATTCTTTCTCCTTATGCTATCTTAGATATTTTTACTGTAGCAATGAATTATTTGGCTCATCTATTCTTATCAGAAGGCACGCCAGAATCCCTGATTGGCAACCTCTTAGGAGATTTTGTCAAAGGTTCGGCCGTCAACCTTTATTCCGAGGAAATTAGAAAGGGCATCGATTTGCACCGCAAAGTAGATAGCTACACGGACTCTCACCCAATAGTGCGATCGAGTAAAAGCCTTGTTTCTTCTCACAGACGAAGGTTTGCGGGAGTTTTGATTGACGTGTTTTACGACCACTTCTTAGCTAAAAATTGGCTGGAGTATTCAGAAATTCCGCTCCGGGATTTTTCTCAGGATGTCTATAAAATCCTGCAAGACAACCGCGATATATTACCTGACTCTCTCCAGCGGGTGTTGCCCACAATAATTGCCCGCGACTTGCTTTCATCTTATCAGGAAATTGCCGAAATCGGCATCACTCTTACAAGAATGTCGGCGCGGCTCAAACGGACAAATAACTTGGCAAGTGGCATAGAAGATTTGACAGCTAACTATCAACGCTTAGAATCGGATTTTCGGGATTTTTTTCCTGATTTAATAAAATACGCGACTGTTGGCAAATTTTAATATAATAAACAAAAATTCTTGTTGCTAGCGATAACGAACTCGTGTATAATCCAAGCGATACCTGCATGAAATCTCAAATGCAAAAGGGTTCAAAATATGGCAACCAGAATTCCGAACCTGCAAATAACTAAAGTAGTTGATGGCGACAGCATCAAAATTTCTCTCAACGGCAAAACCGAGTCTCTGCGCCTGATTTGCGTCGATACAGAAGAAAGTCATTCGGGAGGCTCCAAACCTGTAACTGCGGCGGGGAAAGCAGCTTCAGAAATGGCTAAAAAATACTTCGCCACAGCAGATGGTGGACTTGCTCAAATTGACATAGAATTTGATACAGACGATTCGGTTGAAGTGGCTCTACAAAAACACCGCGACAACTACGGGCGTCTCCTCTGTTACGTACATAAAGACGCAGAAAATTACAATCTTAAACTGATTGAAGAAGGCTGGAGTCCCTACTTCGTGAAATACGGGCGCTCCAGATTGTATCACCGCCCAATGACTGAGGCAGAATCCGCAGCAAAAGCTTACAATCTGATGATTTGGAATCCGGTTATCAATGCCAAAATCCCCTCTCGCAATTATGCTAATTTACTGCCTTGGTGGTCGATGCGCGCCTCAATTGTGGAAGAGTTTCGGTTGTCGGAAGCAACGGTAGGAGCGCTTTCTTTGAGGTTGCACTACCCGAAAATATTAGCGGCTTCTGAGAGAGCTAAATCTATTACTGTTTTCTGCGATTTGCAGGCGGGAATTACTAAATGGATCGGTGGGAGCGCTCTAATTTATGCTGGTTCAGTGTATCATAAATTAGATTTGTGGATACCCGATGCTAAAACTGATGAAAGAGCTCCCTTGAAGCGGCTAATTGAGAAGCGTTATGCGGGCCTGGGACGGGGATATGTGTATGTCAGTGGGAAGGTAGAACAGTACAAAGGGAAGCCTCAAATAGTTTTGAAGGATATCAAACAACTTTCAGACTTTCCCCGATAATATTTTAACTAGAGTTAATTTTATCAATCCTTTTTGCTATAGATAATTTCATTAGGAAGTAAGATAGCACAAATAGAGGGCGATGCTAAAAAAAGATCGCCATCTATTCAGGCATAATATTTTTTGTCCAGAGGTGCAGGAAAATTTATTGCTCCATAGAAGGAGTCGTGAAAAATCTACATCCTAATGGATTTGTGCGTGCAGATTGATTTTGAGGAGTGGTTATAGAAGGACTAGAGGTAGAAGGTGTGCTATTCAATTCTGAGACGGTAAAAGATTTAGAAATGTTAGGATTTTTCCAGAGAGGACTGGCAGAAGTGTTAGCAAGATTTGGTGATTCGGTAATTGTAATCTCCTGTGTTGCATTGACATTTGTCTGCGATTTGACAGTGGTTTGTGCCTGACACGGATAGGCAGTCATAGCATAAATTACAGCCAAGCTAAGAAACCCAAAATAGCCCGTTGATTTAATCATATTTATCTAAACCTAAACTTAAGAACTATTAGTAATGCTCCTAATAATAGATTAAGTTAGGAAAACTTATGTTTCAAGCGTGTTTATGCGTATTTTTTTGAACTTAATAATTAAGTATTTGTATGTATGAAAAAAAGATAAAAACGGGGAAATTACTACTAAATGTAAAGTTGCAGTAAAGATAGCGGGTTTTTACTGAGAAAAAATTTTAGGAAATCCCGCTGGCCTGGGGTTTTAATTACTGTCGGCTTACCGAATAATACCTTTCTCGCTTAACAGGCAGGATGTCGGTTCCACAAAATTAAATTAAATTTTCTTGTGGTTCGTTCTTCCGGGGCGGGTTCGCCAAAATTGTTTGCAATTGGTGCTCTACTAAACCCGCCCTCACAGGATTAAACTCTTAAAAGGAGAATGAAGTTCTCAATACACCAACTGAGATCGGGTCGCTATCGGGAGTGTGACCGGGTTGAAAAATCAAGATCAATCCAGGGGTGACGCTGATATTATCATTCACCTGCCAGCGGTAGAATACCTCTACATGAGTAGTGGTTCCGGGTTGCCCGCCCGATCGCCCTAAACCCGTATCTAAAAAATCAGGAACGTTATTGCCTGTAGGTAAATTGCTGCTGACAATTTTAGGCGGTTGCCCGATATAAATTCCTCCTAAATTTCCGGCTTTAAACAAATCGGGGAAATTTACAAAAACCATATAATTTGTAGTTGCTATCGTACCAGATTTACCCGGAATGCGAGAATTAGTATAACCAGCCCAAGCTCCCAGAGAAACTCGCGATGAAAGGCGCCAATTTAAACTTGTTCCCACTGCATGGGTTTCCAGAGAAGCAGACTTATTTGTGTTAGGATTAATGGCAGTTAATTGGCTATCCCCTGCCAAACTAATCAGATTCCCGTCGGGCGAATAATCGTTAACATAATAAATAGTCAAATCAACTGGATCTGCTGGTGTCAGAGTTAGTTGTACACCAAATGTATTGTGTCCCCTAGGCCCGTTAGAACTGACAAAAAATCCAGAAATGTTAGTTGAATAAACTGCTTGCAAACTGGCTCGCTTCGCAAATTGCCAGTCAATGCCGATGCCGCCTAAACCCAAACCAGTGTTCAAAATTGGGTTTCTTTGGGCGAAGGCAGAAAGGGGGCCCGAAGCTGCACTTTCTGCCCGATTCGGCCCTCGAAAAGCGGTAATCATGTTAACTCCTGCTGTCCCTGCAAACACTGCCAATTTGTCACCGACCAGAAAGCGGTAGTTGAGGTCGCTGACAGTTAATCCAGAAGTTTCGGCTACATTATAAGCAAGGTTTACGTCTTCGGTTAATTGTGGTGAATTGCTGCCGTTCTGGTTGTAAAAACCTATTAATAAGTTACTGCGAGGACTAAATTGAGTGGTTAAGTAGAATTGATTTAGGTTGATAATGTTGACATTTGTACCGGGGTCTTTGGTATCTCTTTTGCCGTCTCTGGGAGTCCGATCCGCACGGTTGGGCGTGCGCCCTTGTATTCCAAAAATTGTGAATCCCGACAGTTTAGTTGTGGTCGAAAATTGATTGGCTTCTAGTTCGCTAGTTCGCGCTTCTAGCACATCCACTCTGCCTCTGATTGTGGCAATTTCTGCTGCAAATTCTTCTTGCAATTTTTGCAGTTTTATTAAGTCGTCTCGCTTAGCTATACTTTCAGTTGATTTGGCGATGGACTCGCGGATTGTATCTAAACAAGCATTGACTCCTGCTGCAAATTCATAGCGAGTTATAGCGCGGTTTCCGCGATAGCTTCCGTCGGGGTATCCAGCTATGCAGCCGTATTTCTCTACTAAGGATTGCAGTGCTTGAAATGCCCAGTCTGTGGGCTGTACGTCGCTGAGTTGGGAAACTGATGTAACTTGTTCTATCGAGTTTTCAGCCTGGTAAATTAACGGGGGACTTTCTAATTTATTTTCTTCCACTAATGCGGGTATTGGGGCGGGCTGCGTTTCGCTGGCTTCGGATACGTGAGTTTCTATCTCACTCGCGATAGGTACGGGTGGCTCCGATGTGCGGTTTATCGGTGAAGTTTCCTCTACATTGTCAGCTTTTTCGACTAATTTGCGATCGTAATCTCGATCGAAATTCTCCGGGAAATTATTTGTCGGTGCGGGTAATTGATACCATTCATTAACTGGATCTTCCGAATTTGGACTATTGGCTGTTGTTTCAGGATCAGTCGTTTCTGCTAAGGCTGGAATGCTGAATAATGCCTGCAATCCCAATCCTAATATTAAGCTGCTAAGGATTTTCCAAATTGGTCGATCGCAGTTGTGATTTTTCATATTATTTATACTTTGTGAGCTTACAGCAAAAAAAGTGAGAAAAAGCGCGATTCCCGACGGGATAGCTAGGCTTCATGCACTATTCGAGATGAAGGGCGATCGTAAATTGCATTCCTTCTCCCAAAACCGACGCACGAGTCAAACTGCTGTCCTCGGTTTCTTCACCTATGTGACGCCTGATTGACTATCCGGTTCCCGTTTTTTTTAACAGATTTTATAATGAAGGAAAAATTAAAAATCTGCGATATTATTTCCTCAGACATTCCTGTGCCATTGCTTTAATTTTAATTAAAACATCTCTTTATCGCTAGGATAGTTAAGTAGTAATATTAATGATGTGGGGGCAGATATAATCGATACCAAAATACACCATTAATTAGCTTTTTATACATTAGATATCATCTTTTACAGCACCATTCATAAACACCAGATTCAGTTCCCCGATCATTTAAGCAAACTAATTTTTCCATGATTTTTGATAATGTGAATGACCGGCTGATTGTTAAAGGCATTCAAACGGTGCTGCCAAACCATCAAAGTCCTATCAATTCCATCCCGGATATCGGCTAATATTTTATACTCGCTGTCTACACTGGAAAAAGTGTATAGCGATTTATCGGTTAACATCGTTCCCAAGGAAACACGAGCGATTTTTTTAGCTATCGCCAAGTTTTTGGCTTCAGTCTCACTACCATTGATCCAGCCAAAATATTAAGTGTATTTAACTTATTTAACCCGTTAATACTATAATATTATCACCGCAAATCTGTAGCTGCCAATAGCTGCGCGATCGATCCACACTCCAGAGACTTAAAAGCTATGTGCCAATTACTGGGAATGAACTGCAATGTTCCGACAGATATTTGCTTTTCTTTTGAGGGTTTTTCTGCAAGGGGGGGCAAAACCGACGTTCATCAAGACGGTTGGGGAATTGCTTTCTTTGAAGGTTTGGGATGTCGTCTTTTTATAGACTCTAAACCTGCGATTGCTTCTCCGGTTGCAGAAGTAGTGCGTCGCTATCCCATTCATTCAACTAACGTCATTGCTCACATCCGCAAAGCTACGCAAGGCGAAATTGCTCTGGAAAACTGCCACCCTTTTATTCGGGAACTTTGGGGACGTTATTGGGTGTTTGCTCACAACGGAAATCTTGAAAATTTTTATCCAGAATGTGCCGGAGTTTACAAACCTGTGGGCAAAACTGACAGTGAAAAAGCATTTTGTTTAATATTAGAAAAGCTGCGCTCCACTTTTCCTCATAGTAAGCCTGCTTTAGCGAAAATTTACCAGGTACTGGAGGAAATTACTAAAACTTTGGCAGAACACGGAATTTTTAATTATTTACTTTCCGATGGAGAACACTTGTTTATCCACTGTTCTACTAATTTGCATTATATTGTGCGACAAGCACCTTTTGCTAGCGCTCACTCGATCGACGAAGATATAACAGTCGATTTTCGGGAATTGACCAATGAGGACGATCGCGTGGCTGTTATTGCCACTTTTCCGCTGACAGATAACGAAGTTTGGACGCAAATTCAGCCTGGAGAATTGCTGGTATTTCAGGATGGTTTGCCGGTCTCTTCTGGGCTGCTGGAGTTAAGTTAACGGGACTCAAACAAACTTAAAGCCTAAACAAAGCCATAACCTGCTGTTTATGACGCACGTCACCATTATCTTGCAGCCAAGGGACAAATCGATAAGATATAGTTGTTAAACTGACCAGGCAGAGCATAAAGGTTTTCACAGGTTTGTTCCTCCAACACCTTCTCCATCCTCCTGTTAACTGTTGGCAAATAATCAAACGGATCTTTCGTACTTACTATGCTAAAGTGAGTGTAGGAAACCGCCAGCTAATCAAAGCTCTAATTTTAAACTTCTTAAAGTTGCTCAATTCAAATCCACAAGGCTTTAATAATTTGGTAGCGGTGCATAGTTATGGAAAGCCGGTAGAATTATTTAGTTCTACTTTCTTAACTTCCTTCTTTATGAATTGTCCGCTTTGCCGTTGTAAAAATGTCATAAAAAATGGTCTGAATCATAGTGAAAAGCAAAAATTTAAAGGTAAAGACTGTCTCTGACAGTTTGTCATTAACCCCCAACATCAACCTATTCCACAATAACGAAAATTTCTGATAGATAGAAGTTCATCAGAGTGAATAAGGTAATAAGCAGTAGAAAGAACTGGCTAGAGATGCTCTAAAAAAATTTATTTCTATAGCATATATTGGGCAGCGAGATGAGAAGGAAGCTAGGAAATTATGGAATTTATTACCACTGGCTGAGGCAATTTGCTGTCAGTCATACAGATTTTGGAAGCTCTTAGTCCGCAGTTTTTTATAGCAAAAGACACAAAGGGAAAGACAAGGATAGTGGGAAAATTTATGACTTATAAAAAATTAATAATACTCGGAGGTATAGGCTCTGTAGATGGGTGAGAAAAACGCTGGCTTTTTGTAAAAAACTTTCAAAGTATATTGGCAGCTATCAGGAGGAATTTTATCCATCATTCTAACGAGTTTTGAAGTTATTGAAAAACTCTCTTAACCCTGACTATGGAGGACGACCAATTATCGCATTGGGAAACTGACAGAGTATTTCACTTTTCCTTTCGGTCAAGCTTATTCTGAATGATTTGTATAAGATGGAACCCAAAGTGCGATCGTGAGATTGAGCTGGATGCGATCGGCTCCTGGGGTAGGAAGTGAAGAAGTGCGATCGCTACACTGGCCAAATCTTGTTCTAAGGATCGTTGGCTGGAGCAATATCAACTGCAATCACCGTAGCATAGGAATCGAGAGCTTGTTCAGGCACTTGAATCGTTAACTCCCCAAGAGGATCGGCACTTAACATAGAATCGACAATCGCACAGCGAGTTGAGTATTGTAATGATTCCCCTCCAGCGACTTTAGAAACGTCTTGAATCCGTTTAATGGGTACACCTCGTACTGTTACTGACTCGTAGGGCTTCATCAGCAAGAATAAGTAAAAGCGATTGCCCCGCCGAGTAGAAGGGCCGTAGAATTGCCAAGGTTCCAGTCCAGGCTGTGTTCCTACAATACTCTGGGCATGGACAGCCATCCAGTCTTCTACAAATTGCAACAAATCCAATTGTTCAGATTGAATCTGCCCATTGCCCATTGGACTGACATTCAACAGCAGATTGCCACCTTTACCTGCAACTTCACAGAGGGTATGAATAAGTTGGCGAGCTGACTTGAATTGGGTGTCCTTCGGGTTGTAACCCCAGCTTTCATTCAGAGTTAGGCAAGCTTCCCAAGTACGTTGAGGCGGTTGGGGGGGAATGAATTGCTCGCAGGTATCGAAGTCTCCAAATCCAGGGAGGCGATCGTTGATTAGCAAATGCGGTTGCAGCGATCGAATCATTTCATGTAGCTGTTTAGCTTGCCATTGCTCTGGTTTTCGTTCCCAACCGCCATCAAACCAAAGCAAGTCAATCTTTCCGTAGTTGCTCAACAATTCTTTGACTTGAGCGAACATAAATTCTAGGTAGCGGTCCCACTGAGAACTCGTTGGCTGTCGAAATTTCCCAAACTGATACGGTTTGTCGGCTTCTGTGAAAGCCGGATAGTCAGGGTAATGCCAGTCAATCAAGGAAAAATACAACCCAATTCGCAAACCCTCCGCCCGCATCGCCTCCACAAATTCTCGGACAATATCTTTTTTGTACGGCGCATACTCGATAGAAAAGTCGGATTGCTGGGTATGAAATAAGGAAAATCCATCATGATGTTTAGCCGTCAAAATCACATACTGCATCCCCAAACGTTTCGCTAAATTAGCCCAACTTTGAGGGTTGTATTCAGTCGGATTGAAAGTTTGGGCGGTGCGGTGATAGTCCGCTACCGGAACATCTTGGCAGTACGGCAAGCTAAAGACGCCTCCGACCAACGGCCAAGATACTTCGTACCCACACTGGCTGCTATGGCTCCAGTGAACAAACATTCCCAATCGTGCTGTCTCAAACCAGTTGTTTTCTTGAGTCATTGGTTTACCCTGAAATATAGGCGGTATAGCTGAAAGAGTAATGTTTACTCTCAGGTAAAATGAATAACCTAGGGTAAACTTCTTTGTCGAATGGGGCTGAAATGAGCTGCCCCAAATGTAACGCCACAGAGGTTTCTAACAATGGTAATCGTTGGGAAACTGAGGGAGTATTTTGTGTTTCCCAATGTCAAACTTATTCTAAATGATTTGTACGGGTATGATTCCATTGAGGTTGGTAATCAAACAACCATTTGAACTGCAAGTCAGCCAACCAAGTAGGAGTGAGCTTGTAAATGCCGTTCCGCAACAAACATCCGATCGCCGTATCCGCCTGCCCCAATTTCCCTATTTGTCTGGAAGTATCGAAAACGCGAGTAACTCGCTGAGTGCGGCTGCCTTCAAACTGCCGCAATAGGGAAGGAACAGTATCGCCACCACTTCGGCTAGTACATAGGAGTTTCGCTAGTTCAAAAGAGTCTTCCACCGCCATACAGCCCCCTTGACCGATATTCGGTTGAACTGGGTGCGCGGCATCCCCGATTAAGGTAACTCGCCCTTGCCCCCATTGGGTTCCCAGCGGTGGCCGATCGACAATATCATCTCGGTAAATCTTCTGCCCGTCGAGAGTTTCGATGATAGCTGGTACTGGGTCAGCATAGCCTTTAAATAGGGAGCGCAAGGCATTCAAGGAACCGCCCAGCCCATCGTCATTACCGCCCGCTGGGGTATTGTTGAAAGCATAGAAAGCAAACCGACCGCCACCGACATCGAAGTAGCCAAAGCGATGGCCCTGACCCCAGAATTCGGCCCAACTGTATTGTGGATCTAGTGGTAAGCCAGAGCCATCAAAGTAGCCTCTCCAGCAGCAAGTCCCACTGTACACAGGCTCCTCTAACCGCTCCCTACCGTTAAGACTAGCGCGTACCTTGGAGTAAAGACCATCAGCACCGACTAAGATGTCACCCTCAGCAGTGCGACCATCAGAGAAAAATACCCGAATGCCGTTGCCCGTGTCCTCAAATTTCTCAAAGGCAACGCCAGTCCGCACCGTTCCCTCTGGCAAAGCTTCAAATAAAATTTGCTGAAGTTCCGGTCGCAGGAGGCACACACCCAAGTCATCTTCGCCTATGAATTGAGGAGCGTTAATGTAGAGGGGTTCCGCTTTTTGATCAAAAAACCCACCTTTAAGGATCTTGCCTCCCTGCTGGTAGAAACGCTGGTAAATCTGCCCTGATTGCAAAAGCTTGTAGACGCGCAAAGATTAAAGTCGGCGACACTCTCACGAGCGCCGCCGCTCTCCAAAACCGTGCGTGAAAATTTCTCTTCACACGGCTCCT
>NZ_JAUBQS010000146.1:0-3006 GCF_036701355.1 Microcoleus sp. Pol12B3 | reverse complement strand
TGCGCCTGAAAATCGAGATTTAGATATTGTTAAAGCTCAACGAAAACCCAATGTTAAGTTAATTGTTGCACCTTTTCTCGATCGACAGCGAGGGTCTGACTGCTTTTTCTTTGAAGCATCTTCTCAAATCCCCTTGACAACTGCCATCCAAGCTTAACTTGTTACGAATGTGCGGGGACTGGCATTTTGGCAAAATTGGGCAATTGTTGGACTCTCGAAACATCGGGGAGGGGACAATACTTTTAGCGGTTTAGAATTGGATGAGTTGTTGGTAGCAAAGGATGCTGATCCTCGCTGTGGTATGATGGCGATCGATTTGACTACTGGGGCGATCGTTCACTTGTTGCGGTTTGAAGGAATTGTCACAGAACTCTATGATGTGCAGGTGATTTCGGCAGTGCAAAAGCCGATGGCGTTGGGTTTTCAAACGGATGAAATTGCTCAGTTAATTACTTTGGAACTTTAACCGCAGATGTGGGCGGATGTACGCTAATGAACGCAGATTAAGATGCAGTTTGTTTGGTGACTTCGACATAAATATGTTCTAATCGCACCGGATACCGAGCGATTGAATCAATAGAAATCCCGTCGAACAGCAAAATAATCTCTTTTAATTCTAAACGTTCCGGCAGCCAAAAAGCTAAATCGCTACCGTAGCGACGGGGAATGAAACTGTATTTTTTAGCGCGGGCGATGACTTCAGCTTCTTCGTCGGTTTTTACCACGATAATTTCTTGAGCCGGAATCAGTTTTTGCAACTCTTCTAAACTACCTTCTGCTACAATACTCCCATTTTTCAGAATTCCGATTCTCTGACAAAGACGCTCAGCTTCATCTAACAAGTGAGTTGTCAGCAAAATTGTACTTCCTTCCGATTGCAATCGCTGAATTAACTCCCAAATTTCATAGCGTGCCTCAATATCTAAACCCGTTGTCGGTTCGTCTAAAATTACTAATTTAGGTTGGTGTACCAAAGCCACCGCAATATTCAAACGGCGCTGCATTCCTCCGCTCAAAGTTTCCACGGGACTTGTAGCTCTATCTGTCAAATTTACTGCTTTCAAACACTGTCTTACTTGATAGCGCCGCTGCTTGCGCTCTAAGCCGTAAATTTGAGCAAAAAAATTGAGGTTTTCTTCGCAGCTAAGGCTTTTGTAAAGCAAATTTTGTTGGGGAGCTACACCTATTAATAATTTAGTAGCTTCGGAAACAGGTTCGCCATTGATGGAAACCTGGCCGCTGTCTGCATTTAGCAAATTACATAAAATATTGATAGTTGTAGTTTTGCCCGCCCCGTTTGGTCCTAGTAAACCGTAAATTTCTCCAGCTTGGATGTGCAGTGTTAAATCTCGAAGCACTGAACGTTCGCCGTAAGACTTATTTAGCTTTTCTATTTGCAGCACTGCTTTAATTCTCCGTATTATTTTATATATTTACGGTTGTTTCTGAACGATTAAACCGCAGAGAGGGCTGAGGACCCCGAGTCTCCAGAAGAGAGAGATGAATAATTACGACATACTGAGAGCGTTTTAAAGTCTTCTTTCTACTCTCAGCATCCTGCGATAAGAAAGCCATCCGGCTACTATCATTAAAACCGCAAAGATGCACAAGAATCCGAGGTGTTCGGCAATATCAGCCAAACCTTTGCCGTCAGCCCACACGCCCATCAGCGCTTCGTTCATGTGATAAATTGGATTGTACTGGGCGAGTTCCAGCAGACTTTTGGGAAACAGCGAAGTCGGCAAAAATGCGCCTCCTAAAATCAACAAGGGGACGCCGAAAGCTGCTACTAGGGAGTTGACATCTTCTGTGCGCCTCGCAAACTGGGTGCCGAGAATAAAGCCTACACCTACATAAGATACAATACTGAGCAGAATAATCGCACATCCTAGCAGAAGAGAGCCTTGGAATTGGGCTCCTAAAAAAGAGGCGATCGTGTATACTAAAATTACCTGACCGATGCCGATGAAACTATGAGCCAGAAAAATTCCTAAAAAGTAGGAAGTTCCACTCAGCGGGGAAATAAACAAGCGTTTGAGGGTATGCTGTTCTCGCTCTGCTACTACTGTTGCTACGCTACCACCGAGACAGCTAAAAAATAAAGCTGCTCCTACTAAGCTTGCAGGTGCAGCAACTTCAAAGGCTTTTGCTGTTGTCAGTTGCGCGCGTTCTGCTAAAATTAAGGCGTTAATAATCAAGATAGAAATCGGAAAGATA
Source organism: Microcoleus sp. Pol12B3 (assembly GCF_036701355.1). Lineage (NCBI taxonomy): Bacteria > Bacillati > Cyanobacteriota > Cyanophyceae > Oscillatoriales > Microcoleaceae > Microcoleus > Microcoleus sp. Pol12B3. Next base: position 789 of record NZ_JAUBQS010000146.1, on the reverse strand, counting down.
GCCCAAAAAATTAAACTGCGTCTTCGCCTTCCCAATTCTATTAAAATTCGCTGCGCTACAGCGAGGGTTTCGTACCAGTATTTCATCTTAAGTTTGTTAGCATTGTTATTGTCGGCAATCAAAATAAAAAGTTAATAGTTTATGATACAGTGATGAAATAAGCTTGTCAAATAACTGTTTAAAAGGTACACCATTGAATTAACTTCAACGGATTCGTGAAAAACAGAGTAACGCAACGCAGGAAACGGCACTGCCGTTTCCTGATGTCCTATAAGGGGTAAAATCACCCAGGTTGGATCGTGAAATTACCCTCGCAAGTCCCATTGGTAACAAGTTAGAAGGGAGTAGATTTTGTCAATACCTCTTTGTGTAGAAATGTAAGTGAATAATAATGATAATCAAAAAAGGGGTAAGGGTGGGAGAGTCAGCCTGCGGCTGACTCTCCCACCAGATCACGATTATCATTATTAATAAGTTGTTGGCTTGATTGGCGTTGCACCGCCATCGAATTCTGTGGCGGGCGATCGAATTCTGTGGCGGGCGATCTATAATGGCGGGCGATCGAATTCTGTGGCGGGCGATCGATAATGGCGGGCGATCAAATTCTGTGGCGGGCGATCAAATTCTGTGGCGGGCGATCGATAATGGCGGGCGATCGATAATGGCGGGCGATCGATCCCGGGTTGCACCACAAGTACACGGCAGCGTTGCGGCGAGCGAGATCGATGGCGAGCGTTGGTACGAGCGAAGGATATAATTGACAAATAATTGAGCGATTGTGTAGGTCAG
>NZ_JAUBQS010000048.1:0-47889 GCF_036701355.1 Microcoleus sp. Pol12B3 | reverse complement strand
TAAACGGAAAAACTTTGGGGTTCCAACTTTTCACAACTGATAAAAAAATTCCACCCACATCTGCGGAATGTGGGTTAGAAGATGAAAGTCAACGTTAAATCTCTAGATTATTACTTGAGTCTGAAATATGCTATCAGTTTTTATCCAGAATCTGAAGGTTATACAGCCATAATAAAAGACCTTCCGGGTTGTATGTCTGTGGGGGAAACTTTGTCGGAAGCGATGGATAATATTCAGGAAGCTAGGGAATTGTGGGTAGAGACTGCTTATGAGTGCGGCGATGAGATTCCTTTACCTGCTAAAAGTTAAAGTAGGGTGCGTCGCTTCGACAATTCTCGGCAATAGTAGCTATCCGATTGCTCGGATTGAGACTTAAATGATGAGTAACCGCCGATAAAAACTCTTCTATTCCATCGAGCAATGGCTGTTTGTTGATACTTCGCTCCACCAAATACCTTAACAACATACTATTTCGGGTGGCATCAAATGTATTTGGGTCAATGTAACTCCAATCAGGATCAGGAATCACTGACTTACCAATTACAATACCAGGTATATGCTCTATCCAACTCTCTGTATTTGGGTTGACACTTTCTTTAAAAGCATAGGTACAAGCAGCCGCAGCAATATCAGCTATTTGTATGCCTGGAAATTTATCGGATTCCACAAATTGAACTTCTTGGGACAGATTAAATGTAATGGGTTCTTCTACTCCTTGAAAAAAGTCAGTATAAATCTTATCCTCTCTCCCAATCATAGTATCCAACAGTCCATTGTTTTCTTTTAGTGGTTTACTAACATCACAAAAAACTTTAAGTTGGTTAAACTCTTTTCCCCAGTCACAGAGAATAGAAAACAAAGCCGAGGTCGAAAGCTCTAAAATCCACTTGCCTATATCAGTTCCTCGTAAAGAGTTTAATTCTTGATTAATCGTATTTCTATGATGAATACAGAAAGTCTTTATGTCGTCGAGTGTAGGCGAAATATCAGGTGTTTTAGAAGAACTAAAAAGAGAGTTAGGTTCTGTGTCCTCCAAACTTCTCATAAGCTTCTGAAAATCACTAAAAATTTTTTCAGCATCCTCGCTCAGACATACAAAATCCAGATATAAAATGTTGCTGATAAATCGGTGAAATTTTATTTGATAAAATAGAGAGCTTTTTTCTGATAGAGGTGGCTCAAATATATATTCATAAAATTTGCAAGCCAAGTTAAACTTTTTATGATAAACACCTACTTTTATACGATCTTTAAAGGTACTTAATATCTCAGCTATTACCTTTTTACCCTTGGAATTTTTAAGAAGGTTTCGACCTTTTAATTCGCCACCTTGTAGCTTATATTTTTTGATTATATTATTTACATATTCAGTAGCTTCTTCATGGTTAACTGCTACACTTGCATAAGCAAAAATCGTTGAATCTCGGTCAATAAGATTATTACCACTGAAACCTGATTCATCGCAGTAAATTTCTTGAATGGTTTCTTTCATAGAGATTCTCCGTTTAATTGTGAGAATTGTGTATTACCCGTTATTTTGGTACTATAACATGAAATTACAGAAGCATACCACTTCAGAAATGAAACTTAACAGCCTCTGTTCACAAATGAGAATTAACAATAATACAGAACTTGGTATTTGAGTACGCTCAGAAAAACAGCTTGCTATAATAAGACTGTGTGAGCGATCGCACTTTTCCCCAACCTTTCCAGAATCTCAGGCCACACGCCCGTAACACGATCGCAAGTACGATCGCCTATAATCGAAACTAGCCCAACTCTCATCAGTTGAGAAACCGCCATGAGTCAAGACAAGGAAGAAATTAGCTATTCACAGAAAACAGAACGTCTCAGAGTTATCGGTCAGTTTATCAAAACTGTCACACCGATGATTTGGACGATCGTAATTTTAGTAGTCATCATTCCCCTATTAGGTAACTTTCTAATTTCCCAGTCACTAACAAATACCGGAACCACAGCAGTTTTCGTCTCGCTACCGCACGATTTTAGCAAAGTCAACCAAGACGTTAAAAACGCTATCCAACAATCCCATACAACAGCCGAAACTTTCGCCTCCAAAGAATTGGATAAATGGGAAGCCGAAGTAATTGCACGAGTAGACAATAGTTTCCTCGATTGGTACTTCGATTACTTCAATCAAAAAAAGATGGAGTTTACCGTACCTTTTAATTTCGTGAAATCTGCCCTACTCAACAGATTTGATATGAATGCAGCATCTCGTGCTGTTTCCGAAAAATTAACCGAAGACTTTCAAAGAGAATTTGCTAACCGCGTACTCGTACCCAAAAACGCTCAACTGCGCTTTCAATTAATCACTCAAGATACTGCTAATTTGTACATATCAGAAGTTAGCAAGAATGTGAAAGTAGTTCAAAACAATTATAATATACCGCAAGTACAGTGGGACAAATATCTGAACGATATTGCCACCACAATTAGCGACAAAGGAAACGTCTCTAATTTATCATTAAAAGTATTAGTTGGCGGCAGCGGCTACTTAGTTGCTAAACCCTTAATTTTGGGGGTAGCAGCTAAAGTGGGCAGCAAAGTTACCGCAAAAGTTGCCAGCAAAGCCGCCGCCAAGGTAGCCACAAAAACAGGCGGTACAGTTGCTAGTCAGTTGGGAGTAAGTTTAATCGACCCGATTGTCGGCATCGGGATTATCATCTGGGATTTGTGGGATTACAATCACACAGTCAAACTAGAAAGACCGATTTTGCGGGAACATATTGTAGAATACTTGAAAGATGTCAAAAAGTCCCTGCTCACAAATCCTGAAAGTGGAATCATGGCAGCCATTTATCAGTTAGAAATCGGTCTTCTCAAGTCACTTTAAATTTGGCGTTGCTTAATACAGGTATGAGTTGAAGAACTCGAAATTGCCATAAGCCAAGCTTGGTGAGTTTTGTAACTTCAGAAAAAAGTTGCTTCATACCGTTAATCAGCAACGTAAAACAAGATAAGATAGAGCAAAAACTAGAAGAGTGGCAAGATTTAATCGGATATAAAAATATCATTAAACGGCATAAAACGCAAGCTTTTTAACTCTACTCACAAGGATTTAGTTATCAATAAATATAAAAGAATGAGAAATTTCAACAACAAGTTTTATTGCCCAAACTCACAGAAAAAACTTATCCGGTAATGTCGGAATTAAAGTTAAAAGATCGCGGCTAAACATCTCTCCACAACCCCTCGACTTCCTATTCTCAATCCGAAGCCCAAATTTATCAGAACAAGAAAGATATTTGAGGTAGAATTATGATGTAATATTTAAATCATAGTCAAGTTACTATCGAATATTGAAAGCTGTTAATTAACCGGGCCTAAAGCCAAGGTATAAAAATCGCGAAAACAGTAATAAGTTGTTCACAAAAAACTCTATTTTTGCCGAAAAGGATTATCAAAGCCGAAGCCAGAAATAGCAGTAGGGTAACTGGTACTTTATCGCTTAGATGAGTGTCAGTCCGCCGCTCAAATACTACAACGGAAATGATGGAGCAGGCAGTTGCGATCGCCCCCTGAGACTAAAATCAAGTAAATTTGCAAGTATTGGTCGATCGACCCCCGTTACTCGACTAGATTTTGATTAAAGGTTTGCTATACTCCAGAAATAGACACATATTAACCTTTGGAAAATCAATAGGCCGGAGCTATGACATCCTATGCAACCTCTACAGCAAGAGCCGAGATGAGTGAGATCCGGCGCTTGAAAAACATACTGCCCCCAGAACTCCAAAGTTGGGTAACAGTAGAAAAAACAATAGAAGTTAATCCTACCCTGATCCGCAGCGAAGAAATAGGCAAAGACCAGGTAGAAATCCAAATAGACCTGATCCGCTGGGAACAGCTAGCAATGGATCAGCGGAACCTCCTATTTTGGCACGAAGTTGCCAGAATCCAAAATGACACTATCCCCAGAGACGGTTGGGAAATGGCAGCCCTCGCCATTGGTTTAGGCGGCGCTGTCGGCGAACTTTGGGTGCAAGACGGCTTGCTGCTGTTACTAGCCCTATCCTTATGCGGTGTCTCCGGCTGGAGACTTTACCAAAAAAACAACGGAGAGAAAAGTTTAAAAGAAGCAGTAGACGCCGACGAAAAAGCCCTCGCCCTGGCAACCCGCTTCGGCTACACTCTCCCAAACGCCTACAAAAGCCTCGGCAGCGCCTTAAAAACCTTAATCGAGCAAACCTCCAAAAAACAGCAGCGGGCTAAATACGAAGCTCGTCTCCAGGCCCTCAAACGCAACGCAGCCAAAGCCAAAGCCAAAGTCAAACCCATCACCCGCGAAACTTCCCAGTCAGAAAACGTCTACAATTCTTAACCTCATCCCCCGACGCTGGTTACGGGGGTTTTCCAGTTAACCGTTAACTGTTGACTTGTGGGTTAGCTGTTAACTGTTAACTGCGATGGCTATCTTGTGCAAGACAGGCACCAAAATAATTAACGACAAGATTAATCGGCCTGAATCCACAAAAATCTTGATTCCGATGTCAAAGTTTGACCGCGACTGCGTTCAAAAATCTTTGGACCAAAACTGGCACTGGTAGACTTAAGTCTATGTTTGCCTTTGATATCATTCTCGGCGGGCGAGTTTGCAGGCGTTTTTGTAAAGTTTGTATAAAGCTACCCTTTTGTTAACCATAATATTTGGTAAAGGTGGAGCTGCTAGGACAGAATAGGCTAAAGACATCAGCTTGAAATTTGAAACCAGGACTTCATGGTCAGTCAAACCCCAGAGGCAGATTTTCGGGTAACGTACTCGGACGAGATTCCCTCAGTTCACATACCCGTGCGCTTGAGCGTACTTGAAGCTGTAAACTTCAAGACAACCTGCCAGCAACTTTTTTCGGAAAGCACCACCGTTCCCAGCAAGATTGTCCTAGACTTCAGTCAGACGACATTCATCGACAGTAGCGGGATCGGTGCTTTAGTCAGCAATCTGAAATTTGCCAAACAGCGTGGTAGCGACTTGGTGCTCCGAAGCCTCAAGCCGCAGGTGATGGCAGTATTTGCTCTCACCAGCCTAGATCAAGTGCTGACGATCGAGCAGCCCTCTGCAACCTCAACTCCCACAGAGACCAACCCCTCGGACAATCAGCTACCGATGACCCACCCCTCAGTGCAATCGTGGGTGAAGCGGCTGATAGACATTGTTGGGGCAATAGTTGGTTTGATGATTACAGGAATTTTGCTCGTACCCATAGCTGCAGCAATCACTATCAACGATCCAGGCCCGATATTTTTCGGTCAAACCCGCTGTGGCTGGATGGGCAGACAATTTCGGATTTGGAAATTTCGATCGATGTGTACCAACGCCGAAGCCATGAAAGCCCAAATCAAAAACCAGGCTTCTGGCGCATTTTTCAAAAATGACAACGACCCGCGGATTACCAAAGTCGGGCGCATCTTACGCAAAACCAGCCTCGACGAATTGCCTCAGTTTTGGAACGTGCTCAAAGGCGAAATGAGTCTAGTCGGCACTAGACCGCCTACCCCAGACGAAGTTGAGCGCTACGAAGTCCCTCAGTGGCAGCGTTTGGATGTCAAACCCGGGATGACAGGGGAATGGCAAGTCAACGGTCGCTCTCAAGTCCGCGATTTTGAAGATGTCATCCGTTTAGATTTAAAATACCAACAAAACTGGAGCCTGGTGTATGACCTCAAACTAATAGTCAAAACTGTAACAGTCCTGTTTAACAAAAATAGTGGCGCTGTGTAGGAACCCTCAACAACCAACCGCTGAACTTTGAGGTGCTGTTGCCGAGGGGGGACGGGAACTCGAACTCGATACTTAGTCAAGCAGACGATCGCTAGCGATACCTACGTTAGCATTAAGTGTTAAAATTCACACGCCCAGAAAATGCACAGCTAGTTGCCAGCTCTGCAATCAGAGCATTAATAATTAGCAATTGGCGAGTTCGAGGTCATACTCGAATTATCCCAGCATGATTTTCGAGGACGAGAAGAACTCACCTGTGTTTAGAAAAGTACCGACTGCTAACACGATCGAAGCTTAAATCACTTCCTCGCAAGCTGACTCGGGAATTTTCCCTATTTAAACGCCCTACCGAGGCGGGTTACAGTATCGGAAGTCTCTCATTTGCTGTGCGAGTAAATGGTGCGAAAGGAATGCTCACCTTGAGGCAAAACGGGCTTCTTCAACTCAAGCTTGACTTAACTAATATGTTGCCAAGACCTTGCCCTCCTTTTTCTCTCTCTCCGGCGCTGAGTACAGCGGTGGTGGGGGCCGACCAGGGGGAAGAAAGATGAAAGACAAGCAACCAAAGGCTGAGCAGCACCTTCAGGTTGAAACAGACCTGAATGCTTTAACATCCGTTTTGGAATGGTTGGAGAATATCGTTTTGCCCCTGCTGCCAGCGGATTTCTGGTGGCAGTGCCGGCTGATAATCAACGAAGGCTTTACAAACGCTGTCCGCCACGCTCACCAGAACTTGCCCCCCGCGACGCCCATAGACATTGAGGTAAAAGTGTTTGCCGATTACTTAGAAATTAGGATTTGGGACAGGGGTCAACCGTTCAACCTCGAAGCAAAGCTGCATTCGATCATGCAAGAGCAGCGCGATCCTTTGGACAGAGAAGGAGAAAGGGGACTGGTTTTCATGTACAAGCTCACAGACGATCTTCGCTATATCCGTACCGACGATCGCCGCAACTGCCTGGTAATGCGAAAAAACATTAGCTGAGGGCGCGATACCCGCCCGGTAAGGGCGGCTTCTTTCCCAAAGAGTGGAAGATCCCCTCGCCCCCTATTGTCCTACCCGGAACCCAACCACATCCTCTGCAATTCTGCGGGTGCAGGCTTGATGCACGCGGCTGCAGGACAATTGGCTTCAAAATAAATATTATGCGTATTCTAATTTATTCCTATAACTATTATCCAGAGCCGATCGGCATTGCCCCCCTGATGACAGAACTAGCGCAAGGCTTAGTCAAGCGCGGCCACCAAGTCCGAGTCGTCACAGGAATGCCCAACTATCCCCAGCGTCGGATTTATCCGCAATATGAGGGCAAATTTTACCTCACCGAAGAACACAACGGCGTCACAATTCAGCGCAGCTATCTGCGCGTCAACGGCCCCCACCCCAGCCTCCTAGACCGACTTGTGCTAGACGGGAGTTTTGTCGTCTCCAGCGCCGTCCAAGCCTTCAGAGGCTGGCGTCCCGACGTGATTTTCTCGACAATGCCCCCTTTACCGATTTGCGTCCCAGTCGCCTTTTACGGCTGGATTCGCGCTTGCCCGATCGTCCTCAACGTTCAGGATATCGTCTCAGAAGCAGCCGTGCGCGTCGGTTTGGTCAAAAAAAACGGACTGCTAGTTGGCATTGCTGACGCTTTGGAAAAATTGGCCTACAACACAGCCAGCCAAGTCAGCGTCATCGACAGCGGTTTTGTCAAAAAATTGCATTCTCAGGGAGTACCCCCCGAAAAAATAGTTTGCGTTCCCAATTGGGTTGATGTCAATTTCATTCGGCCCTTACCCAAGGAAAATAACTCATTTCGAGAAACTCACAAACTCAAGGGCAAATTTGTCGTTCTCTATGCTGGCAATATTGCCCTAACTCAAGGCTTGCAAACAGTTGTCCAAGCAGCGGCTCGTTTGAAACACATAACCGAAATTGCTTTTGTAATTGTGGGGGAATCAACAGCCTTGGCGCGATTGCAACAAGATTGCGAAACTTACAAAGCTAATAATGTAATGCTGCTACCATTTGAACCGCGAGAGAAATTGCCCGAATTGTTAGCTGCTGCTGATGTTAGTTTAGTCGTACAAAAGCGCCGCGTTACTAACTTCAATATGCCATCAAAAATTCAAGTAATTCTCGCCAGTGGCAGGGCAATTTTGGCGTCGGTTCCCGAAACTGGTACGGCCCAGAAAGCAGTGCAGCAAAGCGGTGGCGGGGTGGTGGTAGCGCCGGAAGATCCGCAGGCTTTGGCTGAGGCTGTTGAGGATTTGTACCTGCACCCTGCTAAGGTCGATGCGTTGGGCGAGCAAGGCAGAAATTATGCTGTGGAGAATTACGGATTTGAGGAAGCTTTGAATCATTATGAAGCTTTATTTGCGGCGGTGGCAGCGAGTCATGCTGAGAAAATATTGGCGCCTTTGCCGAAATAATAAGCTCCTTATGTTAGTGAGTGCCGACCGTTATTTGTTTATTGGTGAAACCGAATCTTATAGAGTTATAATGTATTTACTGTATTTAAAGAGCGAGTAATATTTAAGTGTTTTTATAATGCCTGCCAAAGACACCTATCACAATGCAGTTAAAAATGCCCTGCTAAAAGATGGTTGGAAAATTACGGCTGACCCGTACTTCATCAAATATGAGGATGCCGAGTTGTATGCCGATATAGCCGAAGAAAAGCCGATCGCCGCAGAACGCCAAGGACAAAAAATAGTTGTTGAAATTAAGAGCTTTATTGGGCGATCGCTAATGTATGATTTTCACGGCGCACTCGGTCAATACATTGTCTACCGAAATCTGATTCAACTCACGGCTCCAGAATACAGGCTCTATTTGGCAATTGATGATATTGTATACCAAGATTTTTTTAAACGCAAGTCTATCCAAGTAATTACTAATGAAAATCAGGTTTTGTTAATGGTAGTTGAAATGGCAAAGGAGGAAATTCTGGAATGGATAAATTAGAATACTATCGCAATACAATTCAACAAATATTGACTGGATATTATGAAATGACCGTCACAGGGGCGATCGCACTAGATGAATTAGAGCCTGAGCATCGTCTAGCATTTGACGAAGAACGAGATCAATATCTATGGTTTCGTTCTGGCTGGGATGGCAAAAAACGGCTCCGCCACATTACTATGTATCTTCGGATTAAAGAGGGTAAAGTTTGGGTGGAAGAAGATTGGACGGATTTGTGCGTAGTTGATGATTTACTAGCAGCAGGAATTTCTAAGGGCGATATTGTTTTGGGGTTTCATCATCCTAGCAAAAGACCTTTGACAGAATTTGCCACAGTTTGATGAAAGACAAAAATTTCACATTCGTATCCGCTCAATAATTCGGGGCGGACTACCCACTCAGGAAAAATTTTGCGTCCTTTGAGGTGTATCGTTGAGCGATTTACCCCGGATTCTTGAGCGGATACGTCAAAATCCATACCTTGATTGTCACCCCTCCCCATCCCAGAAGCCACCACACCCCTGCGTGCCCGACACCGCAGCCGATCGAAACAAAACGCTAAAATAGTAGCTCATACAATTTTGGAGTTAATATTTGACACTTGCACCCGCGCGCGAAAACGTTCTAGCTTGGCTGTCAGACAGAGTTCCTGCTGCCCGCATCAAACATATTCTGGGAGTCGAACAGACAGCAGGTGACTTGGCTCGCCATTACGGCCTCGACGAAGCAAAAGCCAGATCGGCCGGTTTGTTGCACGATTTGGCAAAATACTTCAAACCTCACCTGCTGCTCCAAATGGCCCAGAAGGAAGGTTTAGAGTTAGACTCAGTGTTGGAAGCACACCCGCATTTGCTGCACGCAGACGCGAGCGCGATCGTCGCCAGAGACGAATTCGGGGTGGTCGATCGAGAAATTTTGGAAGCAATCGCCAATCACACCCTCGGCAGACCAAACATGAGTCAGCTCAGTTGTACCGTATTTGTAGCAGATACCATAGAGCCGAGCCGCGGCAACACAGCCGAACTAACAGCACTGCGCGAGGCAAGCTTGCACAATCTTTATGCAGCCGTGTGGCAAACTAGCGATTATTCTCTTAAATATTTGCTAGAAACTCGCTGCTACATCCACCCCCGCACCGTACTTACGCGGAATTGGGCGCTGCAAATGGCCCGCGAATCGCCGGAAACAGGAAATTCGACAGAAAAGTCGATCGAACAAATCACAAGTTAAAAGTAAAATTTATCAGAAATCCTGTCCTTACTTTTAGCTTCAACCTAACTCCTATTTCCCGTCTCAAACTGCCAACAACCGAAAGCGAATAGCGCACCCATTTCCCCTTACCCTATCACTTAGGAAATTAAACACTTAATGTCAGATCTAACTCAACTCGAATACTCCAGGGCCCAGTCTACAGCAACGGGCGGCACCTCCTCAGACGAAGCCCGAGGTCTGATCATGACCGTTGCCCAAGCAGCCGATGACCGCAAAGCAGTAGATATTGTATTGCTCCGCGTGTCAGAAGTATGCTACTTGGCAGACTACTTTGCGATCGTCACCGGATTTTCCAATGTGCAGGTACGAGCCATCTCCCAAGCGATAGCAGACCAAGTGGAAGAAGAGTGGCAACGCTTGCCACTGCGTACACAAGGCCTATCAGACGCTAGTTGGGTGGTCATGGACTACGGCGACGCGATCGTTCACATCTTGAAGCCTCAAGAGCGGGAGTTCTACAATTTAGAAGCGTTCTGGGGACACGCCGAACGCATTGACTTTTCCCCCGCGCCGTGAGGATGGCTAATGTGAAAAACGTTTCTGCTTCTATTTGTCCCGTTCCGCAAGAACAGCGACCGATCAATGAATACCAAGAACTTAAAGAATCCTGGTTTTTTAGCTGGGTAACACTCAATTGGCCAGGATACCTGGCAAAACTAGCTTGGGTGTGGGCTTGGAGTTGCTTGGTATCGGGGCCGATAGCTGCTTCTAGCTTTGCTCCTGTCAAGTATCCAGCTCAGTTTGTCCTCAGCAGTGCCGCAGGTGCCGGTTTTATTCTAGGATTAGCTTTGCTGCGGCTCTACTTGGGTTGGTTCTACGTGCGATCGCGCCTTTCAAATCCCACGGTCGTCTACGAAGAGTCTGGTTGGTACGATTGTCAATCTTGGCCTAAAACTCCAGAAGTTTTGCTTCAAGATCAGTTGATTGTCAACTACCAACTAGAACCAATTCTCAGGCGTCTGCGGCAGACATTTTATGGTTTGACAGTATTGCTGGTTGCCGGGGGACTAACTTGGAGTTGTTTGTAATCGGGAATGCAAGGGAGTTTTGAGTTTTGAGATTGCCGCGCACAGCCAACAACACGCCCGGAGTGCATGAGTGAGAAACGATTGCAGAAAGATTAACTTTATAACTCTTAACTGGCAGCTCGCAACTCCTAACTTCCTGAACCCCAATCTAAAATCTAAAATCTAAAATCTAAAATTGATATGACAAGGGGAAAACGAACCCAAGCTCCCGAACTGGAAGTCACATTGCTGCGCGAAGGTATTGTCGAATCGAGGCACCGCGCCCAGGCCGCTGTCTGCGACAACCGCGGGCGCGTTCTGTCTGTTGCTGGTAACTCGGAAACGGCCTCATTTGTCCGTTCTTCACTCAAGCCTTTTCAAGCTTTGGCGGTGACGGCGACTGGCACTTTAGAACGCTACGAATTGACAGATCGAGATTTAGCGATTATTTGCAGTTCCCATCAAGGTACGATCGAGCAATCGCGACAGGTATTTAACGTCCTGTGGCGCTGCGACATTGACCCATCTAAACTTCAATGCCCGATTCCTGAAGGCAAAAAGAGCGCCCTGCAATACAACTGTTCCGGCAAACACGCCGGTATGCTGGCTGTCTGCCAGCAACTGCACTGGCCTCTGGACACTTATTTGCGCCGCAAACATCCTGTCCAACAGCTTATTTTGGGCAAAGTGGCTGACTTGCTGGCAATGCCTGCCGAAGAGTTTATCAGCGCTCGCGACGACTGCGGCGCTCCTACCTATCTGTTGCAGTTGGGGCAAATGGCCTCTTTGTACGCTCAGTTAGCCTCCGGTAACAATGTGGATATGGAGCGGATTGTCCGCGCTATGACTCACCACCCGATGATGGTTGCTGGTGAGGGCAAATTTGACACGGAACTGATGCGCTTGACTCAAGGGGAATTGGTGAGCAAATCCGGCGCCGAAGGGGTACAGTGCATTGGCCGCGTTGGCGAAGGCATGGGCTTGGCAATTAAGGTGACGGATGGGGGAAAGCGGGCTCAATTTGCTGTGGCGATTCACTTGCTCAAGCAGTTGGGGTGGATTACTCCGACGATCGCCGAAACTCTTTCGGAAACTTACCTTACTCTCAGCGAGTTCAAGCGCTTGGAGGTAATCGGGGAAGTTTCGATGCTTTAGGGCGATCGAGACTCTGAGCCGATTTAAGCAACCCCTCCCACAATCTAAAAAGTTTTTTTGATTGTGGGGTTGCTATTTTCAGAAAGATATGTTTATATTAGAGAGAGACAAAGCGACGCGGGATAGAGCAGCCTGGTAGCTCGTCGGGCTCATAACCCGAAGGTCAGTGGTTCAAATCCACTTCCCGCCACCAAATTAAACAAGACAAGCCCCGGCAGCCTAAAAGTTGCTGGGGTTTGTTTTATGCCGTCTGTTGGAGGCCGTCGGCGATCGCATCTTCGACGATTGATAGCGTTTCCGGTTGCACGAGCGACATGATATAGAGGAGACGCCACTGCCGTCTCGAAATCTGTGGGCTATATTAATTCCGATGCTGCCACATTTGATATGAAAGCAGTTTATTTTAGGCGGCAAAAAAATGAGGACACAGCACTGCTGTGTCCCTACTGTATATTTGTATTTTTCTAATTGGGACAAAATAAGACCCACCCTCAACCTAAACACTCAACCGTATACTTTTCGACGACCGTTTGTGCAAGCTTTATTTGTCAAAAAATTGCAATCCGATATCCATATTTTTTAACTCAGGATTTTAAATTGCTAAGTCGGCTGAGCTTCCAGCCAATCAAAAATTAGGTTTAACTGTTCCAGTGTTACTAACCCGTACTGCCACAGTACCATCGGCAGTTCGCCGGCATCTTGTTCACCGTGTCGCAGAGCAACGGCGATCGCCGAATTCGATATCGCCAACTCTCCCCGCAAATAATCGATAAGTTGAGCCTTTCTCATCACCTTCACCGCCAGTTTTATGCGCTATTGTAAAGAAATGTAGCTAATCGGTCTGTATCGGAAGTTTAATTGGTCTAATTGTAGGTTCACAATAGAGAACCTTGTGTGAGGGAAACCGCACAAAACTTGTGATAAAACTCTGATAAAAAAGCGATCGCAGTCACAATAACTCCGAGAGTCAAAAATTGGGTTCCGCGATCGCTTGCTTTAAATGAATTCATTTAAAATTGCTAAAGTCCTAGCTGAAGCTGAACTCCCGCTTCTGTACCGCTGTCGGTTTGTTTTGGAGGTAAAGGATTTCCTTGACGCTGGGCGTCCGAAGGAGTAGTAATAAATTCCAATGGGCCATCGATTTTGAGGCGAAATGTGTCGCCCAAGCTGCTTTCCCTTCTAGCAGAATTACCTGCCGTTTCTGGTTCACCAATCAAGTTTTGGTAGTCCGAGTCTAAGGTTCTGTCCTCCACGGCCCTCAATGAATCCCCAGATAAAGTCGTTTCCGAATATTGGGGCGCTGCTTGCAGTCTTTGTTGGGCGAGAACCGCCGGGGTTAAACCGATAAAAATTGAGCTCAGTCCGAGAGCAGTGCCAAGAGTAGCAATAACTGCGTTCATCATCCATGCCTCCGCTAGTTGCATCCTACTATGCGCTTATTGTACCGAGTCGGCATTAAGTTGCACTCTATCCAAAGTAGCTGCTTGTGGAGATATCAATTGCAGTTGCTGTGAAAACTTATAATTTTCGATCGCGCTATCGGAAAAATAGAACTAACCCAGCAACCCGGTTGAAACCCCAGAATACGTCTTTTCAGGAATGAGTCAACCAAAAACTCGATTTGTTTGATTAGGGCGCCTCAGAAGTGGAAAAATAGTTAGTGGCGGATGGACGGGTGGCTATTCACCAATGGGTTTTTTCACGACAATAGTTACAGCCCGCCAAAACGCTAAAAAACCCGGTTTCTGAAACCGGTTAAAAAAAAGAATGCAACAGCAGGCAACTTCTAAACCCTTACAGAATCAGTTTTTCCCAATTATTCAATTCTTTAATCTCAAAATCTATAATATTATGAGCGTGTAGAGTGCATGGAGAATTGATACTGCATTCATCTCGATCGCCAATGTTCCCAAAGCTCGCGATCGCGCTAAGATGGCGGTGGCAGTCGTTAAAAATTCAGTTGCCAGCGGCAGATTCCGAGTTATTAACAGCACTGTGCCTACTAAAACCATCTCAACTTCAAAACCTGCGCTCATCAAGTTGTACTTGACCGGAATGTTGTGGGTTCATAAGAGTTCTGCTTTACCATGCCAATCAAATATCTGACCGACCCGATTTTAAAAATGTCGGGCAAAGTGCCAATTCGCATCGTCCTTGTTGTGCCTTTTGCCCTCCAGACTTTCGCTGCGGTAGGGTTGACGGGGTGGCTGTCGCTGCGGAACGGGCGCATAGCCGTCAACCATGTTGCCGCACAACTGCGGACAGAAGTCACATCGCGTATCCAGCAACATATTAATAGTTATATTGAAACGCCACACCAAATCAATCAGCTAAATCTCGATGCCATCCGTCTCGGCATTGTGAACGAGCAGGATAGTGATAGTTTGCAACGCTACTTCTACAAACAAATAAAAATTTTTGATAAAATTAGCTACATTCAATTCGCATCCGAAGCAAAAGATTTTATTGGAGTTGAACGCCTCGACGACGGCAAGTTGCAAGTTCAGATTTCTAATCAATCTACTGGCTATAATTTGCATAGCTACGGGCTGTCCCAGTTCGAGAAACAAACCAAGCTATTAAAAACCACTATTAACTACGACCCCCGCGTCCGACCTTGGTACATAGCTCCGGTGCGGGCAGGCAAACCGACTTGGAGTAAAATCTATAATTATTTTGACGCTCCCAAACTAGCGATTACGGCTGCTCAACCAGTTTATGGCGAGGATGGTAAACTGATTGGCATCCTGGGTTCTGACTTGGCACTTTCCAAGCTCAATCAATTCTTGGAAACTCTAAAAATTGGCAAATCAGGACAGACTTTTATTGTAGAAAGGTCTGGGCAATTGGTGGCAAATTCTACTCAGGAACCGCCATTTATTGTTAGCAATGGTGTTGCGAAACGGATTGTGGCAACGAGCAGCAAGAATGTTCTAATTCGATCGACCGCCCGCTATTTGACAGAACGCTTCGGGGATTTGCACAAAATTGACAGCTCTCGCCAGTTAGATTTTACGATCGACGGTCAACGGCAATTTCTACAGGTGACGCCGCTTTTAGACAGCAGGGGCCTCGACTGGTTGATTGTGGTGACGGTTCCTGAAGCCGATTTTATGGAAAGGATTAATGCCAACACTCGGTATACTGTGGTGATGTGTCTGGGTGCTTTGGTGCTGGCAACGGCGATTGGCGCTCTGACTTCTAGGTGGATTGTTGTACCGATTCAGCGTCTGAGCAAGGCTGCGGAGGCTTTGTCGCGGGAAGAATGGGACGGGATGGCGGTAGATCCCCGCTTGATGGCGTCTGTAGATCGGGAGGATGAGGTGGGTGTCTTAGCTCGCTCTTTTAATAGGATGGCCGGTCAATTGGAAGAGTCGTTTACTACTCTCGAAGAGCGGGTAGAATCTGCGATAGCCGACAAAAATGAATTAATTCTTTCTCTGAAAAAATCGCAGCAAAAACTGGCTCTCCATCTTCACCAAACTCCATTGGGCGCGATTGAATGGGATCTCAACTTTGAAGTAGCGGAATGGAATTTGTCAGCCGAAAGAATTTTTGGATACAGCCGCTTGGAAGCAATGGGACGCCACGGAGTCGATCTAATAGTTCCTGAAAGTGCTAAGGAGTATGTTAGGCAACTATCTATAACTTTGCTCACTAATCAAGGAGGAATTAGTAGCATTAACGAGAACATCCGAAAGGATGGCAAAATTATTCTTTGCGAGTGGTACAATACGACTTTGGTTGATGCTGACGGCACCATCATCGGGGTGGCATCGCTGATTCAGGATGTGACTGAATTTCACAGTGCTGTGGAGAAGTTGCGGGCCAGCGAGGAGCGGTTTCGTCAGTTGGCAGAAAATATTCATGAGGTATTTTGGATTAGAGAACCCAATCAAAAGCAGCTAGTTTATGTGAGCCCTGCTTGCGAAAAAATATGGAATTTGAGCTGTCAGAGTTTGCAATCAGAACCGGAGGCTTTTTGGGATGCTATTCACCCGGAGGATCTCGATCGCGTCAAGGCTGCTTTTGAGAAACAGGTGCGGGGCGATTATGATGAAGAGTATCGAGTAGTGCGATCCCCTAAGGGGGCTACGCCAACCGACGGTTCAGTTTGCTGGGTGCGCGATCGGGCTTTTCCAGTCCGCAGCCAAACCGGAGAAATTTACCGCATCGTCGGTATTGCCGAAGATATTACCCAGCGCAAATTAGCAGAAGAATTCCAAAAAGTCGCTCAAACCGCTCAAGCTGCAAACCAAGCCAAAAGCGCTTTTTTAGCTAATATGAGCCACGAATTGCGAACTCCTCTCAACGCGATTATTGGTTACAGCGATATCCTCAAAGAAGACGCCGAGGATTTAGGCTGCGAAGATTTTATCCCCGACTTGCAAAAAATTCAAACAGCGGGCAAACACTTGCTATCTTTAATTAGCGACATTCTAGATATTTCTAAGATTGAAGCGGGTCGGATGGAACTTTACTTAGAAACTTTCAATCCGGTTAATTTAATTGACGAGGTAGTTTCTACTGTCAAACCCTTGGTAGATAAAAATTCTAATAAGTTTGAAGTTGATTGTGGTAGCGACTTGGGAATTATGTATGCTGACATTACCAAAACTCGTCAAATATTGCTCAACCTGCTGAGCAATGCAGCCAAATTTACGGAAGGTGGCACTATTACCCTCTGCATTGAAAGAGTTAAACATGAAAGCTTAACAACTCAAGAAATAGCAGAACCTTCCGACTCAATAATTTTTCGCGTAGCTGATACGGGTATTGGGATTCCCCCCGAACAATTGCAGCATTTATTTCAAGCTTTTATGCAGGGCGACGCCTCAACTACGCGCAAGTATGGCGGCACGGGTTTGGGATTGACTATTAGCCGTCACTTTTGCGTGATGATGGGTGGCGATATGCAGGTTGAAAGCGAGTTAGGTTGCGGTTCGGTTTTTACTGTGTGCTTGCCGGCCCGCGTTGAATTATTGGTCAGCAGTTAGTCTTGCTATCCGGGAGGCAATTGTTACACAAGAAACCAGGTTTAGTGACAAAAAACCTACGCTTTCAGATAAGTTCGGGGCAATAAACTAAGGTGATGATACCATGCAGCCTCAGTCTTATTCTAGTTAATTTCTCGTTTCTGCCGTCCTAAAAGTTGAGCTGTTAATACCCCGCCGACAAAGCCAAAGAAATGCGCTTGCCAGGAAACTCCCTGCTGCGAGGGCAAAACTCCCCAAATTAAACTGCCGTAGAAGAAACCGACAATTAAAGATACCAAAATAGATGTAAAGCTGCGTTCAAAATAGCCCCGCAGCAGCAAGAAGCCGAAGTAACCAAAGATTAATCCGCTAGCACCAATGTGAACGGAATTAGGCGCGCCCGTCAGCCAAACTCCCAATCCGCTGACTAGCACAGTGACGGCACTCACGATAAAAAAGTCGCTAATTTCTCGTAGCATTATCAACCAACCCAATGTCACAAAAGGGAGGGTATTGGCGGCTAAGTGAGCAAAACTGCCGTGCAGAAAAGGCATAAACAAGATGCCTTCAAGTCCGTCGAGGCTGCGGGGGCGGACTCCGTAGTCATTCAGCCTGCCTCCGAACAGGAATACATCGACAATTTCGATAATCCACAGGAGGGAGACGAAGCCACCGAGAATGGCGGCGTGGCTTTGCAATTCGCGGGTGATAGCTTTGGTTTCTGGGTTACTCATGGGTTGTGAGGGCGGCGATACCGATTATTTCTCATTGTAGAAGTTTCTGAGCGATCGCGAGCAAAGATTGTTGGGGCGAGGTTTGAGGGTTTTTTGCAGCAGAGCTTATTTAGAAATATTATAAGTTTTATTAAAAATTCCGCATTTTCACGTATAGGATAATTCACCTGGATGCCTCACAATAGTAATTGAACTACAAAAGGAGAGTCAACCGAAGGTTGAAGCTAAAACGTAGAAGACAGAATTTTTACCCTATCAATCAATTGTTGGGCTTGAAATGAGGACAGTTTTTAGAGCGCACACCGTCTTTAAAAAAAATCAGGAACTACTTTTCTCGCCCTAAGTCATTAATTTTAGAAGTTCAATCCGGTAAAGCAAAACGAGATGCTGTAGATACTGATTGTAGATAATATCGCACAAGCTCTACAGAGAGTTCTTGGCACCTCGTTATAAAAGAGGAACAGAGCAAAATGAACGTATTTGAGCATACAATCTCCTACCGAACTCTGCCAAATTGGGTAGGGTTTGGCAAACAAGAAACCGCCGTTAATGTCGCTACAAATTCTCAACCTTACGGTCAAAAGCCACATTTTGACCCCTTGCATCCGCTAAAAGAATGGCTTGATAACACTGCAATTAAAAGTCAAAAGTTGGCTCGGTTGCTGTGTAAGTTTATTCCCAGCCAGTGTCCGTTTGAGCGAGAAGTCAAAATTGGCGATCACACTTTATTATCCATTCCGCCACTGTGCAAGTTAAATCCGCTTTACGAGCAAGTGGTTGGGCTGCGCTTTCGAGCTTTGTGTTATTTGGCTGACGAGTGTGGCGAAGATGTAACTCCTTATTGTTAATTCTGCAAAAAAATAAATTTCTCACTGTCTTTTCACCCTCCCTTCTCCTTGTTGGGGAGGGTTTTTTTATTTTGAGATTATTCGGCGGTTGAAACCTGTTAACCTCAAACTCAAATGTGGCGAAGCGCCGGTCATTTGAATTCGAGGTTAAATTACACAAACTTTTGTCTGCCTCAGCAGAAAAGCCAGATATTCTGTTAGATCCCCGGCTTTTTGAAGAAGTCGGGGCTGGAAAGCCCGATCGCATTTAAATACTAAAGGGAGCGAATCACTCGTTGTTCGAGAATGCGTTTGCCTTTGTTATAAATACTAAGGCTGGCTCCTGTAACAATGTAATCGTAGGTGCCATTTTTTGCCACGTAACCAGTCCCCTCTTCAGTTCGAGCACGCAGGGCGATCGTGCTGCCGTTACTCTTTTTAACGCCGTAGTAATATAGTTGATGAGCGTGGTTGTAGCACAGATAAATCCGAAAGTTGCTGGTCTCGAAATAGTTTGCCAGTGTCTGTCTTTTGCGAACACAAAAATCTCTCACCTGTTTTTGGGGAGTGGATACATGAGCTATTTGTATGGTTTCAATCGGAGACTGAGTGCGAGACGCTGTTGGTGCAGTGCTTGTGTTCGATTGTCCTAGAGCAAAGGTTGCCGCTGGATTGCTGGCAAATAGCATTAAACCGAGTAAGCTGGTTTGTGTGAGTCTTGCTGTGAAGTTCATAAGTCATTCCTTGAAAATATGTTGATGCGTCTAATCTAGGTAAGTTGGATTGATGAGGGCGATCGAACAGTACAGTTTTCATAATTGGCCTCAAGGAGGAAATCCTGGGATGCAATTTCCGTTTCCCCGGAGAGCGGGCACTATTCTCAATAAGCTTTTAGGGGCAAGCTAGAAGCCCGCCCCACAATAGGATTGAATATACAGCAGATTCCACGCAAATAGAGTACACCTTAATCCCAAACACTTACCAAAATGGTTGACAAACCCTTGCAACCGTACTCCATAAACCTGGAAATTGCTGTATAGTCGAAAGCTGATTACTGAGAATGATATTTTTCTGTGAGTTTCCCTGCAACTGACTAGCCGGCGGACAATTAACTAACTGGCACTTTCGATTGCTGATAGGACTTATGCACTAACAGGCGATCGCGAGGACAAAGCAGAGAATTATTTTAAATATGGTGCGCCAACTGCGGCCGCGGATGCTAGTTTTTATCAATTTCGATAAGTGCGATCGCGTAGTCGTGACAATGCAGGACTACCATTTTATTATGTGTGGATTGGCTTATAATATCTAAGGTATACTGATTTAATAAATCTATTGTACTAAATATTCTTTCAAGTGGCTCCTAAAGTTACGAGAGAGTTAATCATTTTCAGATAAAATATTACTTTCTCAATCATCGTTCAGTATTCGAGGCCAAAAATGGGGGAAATTTCAGAGACAAGCCGTTTTCAAGGACGAGTGGTAAAAATTTTTAGTGATAAAAGAGGCGGATTCATTTCCCCCGATGATAAAAGTGATGACCTTTATTTTATCGCTTCACAAGTTGAACACGATAAATTTGGAACTTTGAAGCCGGGATATGTCGTTACTTTTACTGTTGGTCAAGGCAAGGATGGCAAGCGGTTTTTTGCTAATAAAATAGAAGTAGTCAGCGAAGGATATCATAGGCTTTCTCCAACAAAACTTCGTTTTTCTGGCTATGTAAAAAACATTTTTACTGACAGAAAATGGGGTTATATTACGCTTGAGGGAAGCACTCAAGATCTCTATTTTATAGCCAAGGAAGTAGAAAATAATAAATTTGAAAGTTTGAAAGTAGGCGATGCAGTTACCTTTACCATTGGTGAGAGCGAAGATGGGAGACGATTTGCCAATAGAATCCAACATATTAATTTTGACCAAATAGAGCAAAATGATACTCCTGCTGAGTTGCTCCCCACTCCTATCACCTGTGATGAACTTAAAAACCAAATAATTGAGCAATTTAAGCGAATAGTACATACAACCAGCTCAAGTGAATTTGAGGACTTGACTTTTTTATTACTGAAAAATTTGGGCATCCATTATCTCTATCAATATGACAAAAGAAACCAAGCTGGTAGAGCCGATGGATTTTTCATTATTGGCAACCTTGCAGTAATGTATGATTGCACGCTCAGGGAGGGTTTTGAAGAATATAAAAAAGACCAGATTGAAAACTATATAAATAAGCTTGAGCAGGCTCAGTTGACATTTAACCTGAGATCTTCAGACGGTGTACAAAAGAAAAAGACTCTTAGAATTGATGGCAAAAGCAAGCAAGTTTGGATTATTACTCTAGGTCAAACGCGAGAAATCAGTGATTACGGTAATATCAAAGTTAAGGAAGTTTCGGCAAATCATCTTATTTGGCTACTTCAAGAGAGATTAAACCGAGATGTGATAGAAGAAGATGATTTGGCCCTTAATCTACTATCTCGTATAGAAAAGGTCATTCCTGCTTAAAGCAGTTTTGCATTTTGAGTAAGGTGGGCATTTGCCCACCCTACCAACTAACTACGCGCCGACAGATTCCTTCGCTGCGTAAAGCACCTCAACGGTAATCTTATCAATCCCCCGATCGCGCGCGAACTTCTCAGTATTCCGCTTCACCTTACCCCGCACAAAGCCAGGGATTTTATTTAACTCAGCTTGTCCGTCCTTCGTCCAACCCATATCAGAGTCAGCCGAAATACCCTTCGTAATCACTTCCTTGGTATCGTGGCCGCCGAAGATTTCCAGCAAGTGGTCTTCCATTCCCAAAGTGAAAGAATTGTAGACCAAATCTACGCACTGATTCGTGCCTTCATAACCCAAAAATGGCTTGTAGCCGATCGGGAAATTTTGGACGTGAATCGGTGCCGCAATTACGCCGCAGGGAATATCCAATCGCTTACCAACGTGGCGTTCCATTTGGGTGCCGAAAATTGCCGAAGGTTCCGCTTTGGCGATCGCATCTCCGATCGCCCCGTGATCGTCCGTCACCAGCACTTCATCACAATACTCGCTTACCTGTTCCCGGAACCAGTCAGCGTCGTGTTTGCAGTATGTTCCTGCCCACACAACGTGGATTCCCATCTCGCGAGCCAAAATCTTCGTCATCGCCGCAGCGTGCGTATTATCGCCAAATACGACGGCTTTTTTGCCCGTTAAGTTTTGGCAGTCGATCGATCGCGAAAACCAAGCAGCCTGCGACACAAATCGAGTTTGTTGGTCAATAAAATTTTCGTAATCAACATCCGCACCTTGAGCATTCAAAACTTGCTGAATCTTGCGGATACAGCGCGCAGTTTCTACCACACCCATCGGCGTAATATCCACCATCGGCGTACCGAATTCTTTTTGCAAATACTCCCCGGCCATCATCCCCAATTCCCGATAAGGAACCAAGTTAAACCAAGCGCGGGGCAGTCTTTTTAAGTTATGAACCGAAGCACCTTCGGGAATAACTTCGTTGACTTCAATGCCCAAATCTGCCATCAAACGCTTCAACTCGGTGCAGTCGTGCTGGTTGTGGAAACCCAGGGTAGACATACCGATAATGTTGACAGATGGTTTTTCGCTTTTGGCTTCTACTAAATCGCCTTTTTTGCGGGCTTTGTTAATGTAAAATTGGACGATTTGATCCAAAGTGCGATCGGCAGCTTGCAGTTCGTTTACCCGGTAATGGTTAACATCCGCCAGCAATACATCGCCTTTAGCATCCAATTGAGCTCTCTCCACGAAGTTTTCCAAGTCTTCTTGCAGAATGCTGGAGGTGCAAGTCGGG
Source organism: Microcoleus sp. Pol12B3 (assembly GCF_036701355.1). Lineage (NCBI taxonomy): Bacteria > Bacillati > Cyanobacteriota > Cyanophyceae > Oscillatoriales > Microcoleaceae > Microcoleus > Microcoleus sp. Pol12B3. The sequence goes on along the minus strand of NZ_JAUBQS010000048.1, from coordinate 25,417 downwards.
GTGAGCACGATTAAATCTGGGTGTTCTTCTCTGTCTTTGCGGGTGATGTTGTCCACCACCCGTTCCTGCGAACCCCGCGCCAGTACGTGTCTGTCAACGACGCTGGTAGTTACTGGGGTGAAATCCCGTTCCCTCTCCAGCATGGAACGCATGACGTTAAAATAGTCGTCTCCAATCGGTGCGTGCATGATCGCATGGACGTTTTTGAAGGAACTGGCGACGCGCAAAGTGCCGATGTGGGCTGGGCCTGCGTACATCCAATAAGCCAATTTCATAGGTTTTTTCCTGGTGCTGGTTGAGAATTGCCCGATCGGGCGATTACTGCTAAATTTTAAGGTTGTTTCTGATTTTCTCACCGGATGAATCCTTGAGAAATACTAATTTTCTGAGAATTTACAGATTTAGGAAATGCTCAAACGCTTTGCCTGCTTGGGATTTGACTCGCAATTCAAACAACTTTACCTGGGTTTTATGGCAATAATTCTTAATCTTTCCTCAAATTTTCTTAAGAGTTAGGCAAATTTGATTAATGTAGGGTTCGCTGCCGCGCACCAGACAAGGTGCAATAATTCTGAATTTCTTGTCAAATTTACTCTGGTCAAACGCTCAGTTAGTATTGTTAATCGATCGGTCAAAATAGATAGAACTGAAGGAAATTTCAGATTCCGAAGCAACACTTACTTCCCTCAGCGCCTCGGTCGCGAATTATAGTTAAGATTTGCATCGGCCGGTTTTTTTGAAGCACCGCAAATTCGTACCCGATCGCCGGAAAAAATAAATCTTTCAGCACTTGCATATTTTCACGAGATGTGGTGACGCTCCACTAAAGTCAAGCGATTACTTGGAATCTGAGAGGATTTAGTTGTCAGCATGGCGATCGAGCATTAGAGTAAATCTTTGCACAAATCCTGTATTTGCGATCTTGTTTACCTAACTGCTGAGGTGACGAAAGCCCCAGCGTGCTTTTGTCAGCAGTAGCTCTTTGCTGTCAAGGCCTGCCTACCCACACATCCCAAAAGATAGCTCTTGAGCGATAATGAAGAATAACATAGGATTTACGAAAAGAAACCCGATTTACACGATAAAATCTTGGGTTTGTCAACGACTAGCAACGAAGAAACCCGGTTTCTAGCCCGCCGCGCGTCAGTCCTGTAACATTGACCAAGCACACCTAATTTGAGAGAACCCAACTATGATGGCAATTCCCGGCGTTGCAGTTCTCGCTCTCATTTATGAAAGCAGCACTTCCCTGGTTTACCGCGGCCACAACGAGCAGAACAACCAACCTGTTATTATCAAACTTATCAAAGAAGACTATCCGACTCCTGAAGAACTGAATAGATACAAGCGCGAATATGAGATCACTGCCAACTTAAGCCTGTTGGACGGAGTTGTGAAAGTGTATAAGTTGCAACAGGTTAGAAATAGTCTGGCAATGATCTTAGAAGATTTTGGCGGGGAATCTTTAAAAATATTTATGGGTTCTCAAAAATTTACCATTTTAGGATTTCTGACTACGGCAATCAAAGTTGCTGAAACTTTGGGAGAAATTCATGGAAAAAATGTAATTCATAAAGATATAAATCCTTCTAATATAGTTTTTAATCCTGCTACAGGACAAGTGAAACTCATAGATTTTAGCATTTCAACAGCATCCAACTTGGAAAATGTTCCCAGTAAAAATCCCAATTTTTTAGAAGGTACTTTAGCCTATATGTCGCCCGAACAAACCGGCAGAATGAACCGGGTAGTCGATTACCGCACCGACTTTTATTCCCTCGGCGTGACCTTCTATGAAATCCTGGCAGGACAACTCCCTTTTCCGACTACAGATCCCATGGAGTTAGTTCACTGTCACATTGCCAAACAGCCAGTACCTCTCGCTGAAATTGCCCCAGAGATTCCTCAAGCTGTTTCAGATATTGTAATGAAATTGTTAGCAAAAACCGCTGAGGAGCGCTATCAAAGTGCTTGGGGGCTAAAAGCCGATTTGGAATCCTGCCTGTTTCAGTGGCAAACCTCTGGGGTTGTTTCTGAGTTTCCTCTCGGCAGCCAAGATATTTCTGACAAATTTCAAATACCTCAAAAACTTTACGGCAGACAGCGCGAAGTTGAAACTCTCTTAGCGGCATTTGAACGGGTAGCAGCAACAAATCATCGAGGCTACCGCAGCGACGATTCTCAAATTTCTGTCATCAAAAAAGAGAGCAAATCGAAAAAAGAAAGTCCCTTGTCAGTCCTGGCGAGAGGACAGCATAAATCCCGCAGCGAGATGATGCTGATTGCCGGTTATTCCGGTATTGGCAAATCTGCAATGGTGAAGATTTTAGACAAACCCATTACCCGCAGGCGTGGATATTTTATTTGGGGAAAGTTTGACCAATACAAGCGAACTATTCCTTACTCTGCCGTTGTCAGCGCTTTTTCGGAATTGGTGCGGCAACTGTTAACTGAAAGTGAGGCTCAATTAGCAGTTTGGCGTGAAAAACTCCGCAGTTCCTTCGGTCAAAACGGACAAATTATTATTGATGTTATTCCCGAAGTTGAACTAATTGTCGGTGCTCAGTCTCCTGTAGCTGAATTGGGGCCAACGGAATCTCTGAACCGCTTTAATTTAGTATTTCAAAATTTCATTCGCGTATTTTGCCAGCCAGAACATCCCCTGGTCATTTTTCTCGACGATTTGCAGTGGGCTGATTCGGCTACTCTCAAGCTGATCGAATTGATGATGACAGATGAAGCTACGCAATATCTGTTTTTAATTGGCGCTTATCGGGATAATGAAGTTAGTCCTACTCATCCTTTAATGATGACAGTGGAGACGCTGCGAAATCAGGAAGCTATCATTAATCAGATTGCTTTGTCGCCGCTGGGGGTGGAAAACATAACTCATTTGATTGCCGAGACTTTGCACAGCGATCGAGAATCTGTCAAACCATTAGCTGAATTGGTAATCAGCAAAACCGACGGCAATCCTTTTTTTGTCAATCAATTTCTGCAAACATTGTATCAGGAAAACCTGCTAGTTTTTCACCCGCCACAGTCGGGGAGCAAGGGCGGGTGGCATTGGGATATGACCCAAATTGAGCAGTGCGCTATCACTGACAATGTAGTAGATTTGATGGTACAAAAATTGAGAAAACTGCCAAGTTCAACGCAGCAAGTTTTGCGTTTAGTGGCTTGTTTGGGCAACGAGTTTGACTTGAATACTCTTTCTTTAATTCATGAAAAAGAAGCCTCGGAAACTTTTTCTCACCTGTTGCCAGCCATTAAGTCGGGATTGATTCTGCCAACTTCGGAATTGGAAAGCAAGTCATTAGATTACGTGCTGTTTCCGCTATTAATTCTGAATTATAAATTTTTGCACGATCGGGTACAGCAAGCAGCTTACGCTCTGATCGACGACTCGCAAAAAAAGGCAGTTCACCTGAAAATAGGCAGGCAAATCCTAGAAAACACTCCGGCTGAATATCGCGCTGACAGAATCTTTGAATTAGTCGATCACTTGAATGTGGCTCGATCGCTAATTAAAGACGATCGAGAATTAATTGAACTGGCAACGCTGAATTTAGACGCCGCCCGCAGAGCCAAAGATGCCACTGCTTATGTTGCTGCCTTGCAGTATTTGACCGCAGGCATGGACGGTTTGAGTGCCGATATTTGGGATGCCCACTACGACTTAGCCTTTGCTTTGCACATGGAGCGGGCAAATGTTGAGTATTTAAACGGTTTTTTCGAGAAGTCTGAAGAATTTATTAATATAACTTTGGAAAAAGCGCGATCGCCCTTAGAAAAGGTAGAAATTTACAACCTGCTGATCGTGCAGTACACCCTGCGGGCGAAGTACGAAGAAGCCGTTAAAGCCGGAATCCAAGCTTTGGACTTGCTAGGCATTGACTTGCCGCTAGACGGGCTACAAAAAGTCATATCCGAAGAATTTGCAGCAGCTACAAATATTTTAGCAGGTAGAGAAATAGCTTCCCTAATTGACGCCCCCGAAATGACTGTACCCGACAAAAAAGTTGCAGTCAAATTAATTACAAACTTGCTGACATCGGCGTACCTCAAAAATCCCGACTTGTGGAAAGTCAGCGTTTTAAAAGGAGTCAATCTTTCTCTACAATACGGTTTAGTACCCGAAGCCTCTCTTTGCTATGCTGGCTACGGTATGTTCTTAAACGCAGTTTCGGGAGATTACAAAGCTGCGTATCAATTCGGCTTGCTCTCGCTGAATCTCAGTGAAAAATCTGGCAATATCGGCTTGAAGTGCAGAGCTTGTTCATCCCTGGTCAGTATTTTTTATTACTGGTTCAATCACATCAAAGATTCCCACGCAATCAGCAATGAAGGATATCAAGCAGCTTTAGAATCAGGAGATTTAGAGTATGCGGGTTATATCCTGTCCAACCGCATAGCTAACTCATTTTTTCAAGGTAAAGAAATCTCGCAAATTCTGGCAGACACGAGCAGGTATTTGCAGTTCAGCCAAAAAACCAAAAATCAGCTCGTAACCGATATATTATTAGGGGTAGAGTTAATCCTGCGTAACTTGAGCAAACTAACTCCTGAAAAGTTTGTATTTGAAAGCGAAGATATCAGCGAAGCTGAATACGTACACAACTGTCAAGCTCATCAAAATTTGTACTCGCTCTGCCTTTATCAGATTCGCAAATGCCAGGTAATGTACTGGTACGGTAACTTCAACGAAGCGCTACAACTAGCTTTTGAAGTAGAAAAACAGCTATCTTTTATTACCGGAGCGATACCCGCTACCGAATGGAATTTTTTCTTTTCTCTAACTTTAGCCGCCGTTTTCCCAAATGTTTCAGAAGAGAAGCAAAAGGAATACTTGGAAAAGTTAGAGGAAAACCAAAAACAGATGAAAATTTGGTCAGATAACTGTGCAGAAAATTTTCTGCACAAGTATCTTTTAGTTCAAGCAGAAATAGCCAGAATTTCTAAGAAAGATTCAGAAGCTGTAGAACTGTACGATTTTTCTATAAATTTAGCCCAAGACAATGAGTTTGTCCAAAATGAAGCGCTAGCTAATGAACTAGCAGCTAAGTTTTGGTTGAGTAAAGGCAAGTATCAATATGCCAAAATTCACTTGCGCGAAGCTCACTCGTGCTACTTGCGCTGGGGTGCAGTTCGCAAAGTAGAAGATTTAGAACAGAAGTATCCGCAGTTGCGGGAAATGACGCCGCTCAACGGCAGTTTTAACAACAGTCAAACTACCACAACTATTCATACTTCTACTGGCAGCGATGCGAGAGTGCTGGATTTGGCAACGGTAATGAAAGCATCTCTGGCGATTTCTAGCGAAATTGTCCTCGATAAGTTGCTGGCTTCTTTGATGAGAATCTCCTTAGAAAATGCGGGGGCTCAATTAGGTTTTCTGATTTTAGTCAGAGATGGTAAACTGTTGATTTCAGCTAAAGCGTCAGTATTTGCTGAAGATGTAGCTGTGCTGCAATTTACGCCTGTTGGAGACTATCATGATTTACCTGTGACGGTGATTAATTATGTGGAAAGGACTCGCTCGGATTTGGTGTTGAGCAATGCGGCGGCTGAGGGACTATTCACAGCAGATCCTTACATCGCTAAACACCAACTGCAATCTATTTTGTGTACTCCAATCATCAATCAAGGCAAACTGATCGGCATTCTTTATTTAGAAAACAATTTGACTGTCGGAGCATTTACTCCCCACAGATTGGAAGTTTTAAGGTTGCTTTCTTCCCAAGTTGCTATTTCTTTGGAAAATGCTCTACTTTACAATTCTGTTGAACAGAAAGTGCAAGAGCGGACGCAGGAGCTAAATGAAAAAAACGAGCGTTTAGAACAAACTTTGCGGGAACTTAAACTAACTCAAGCTCAATTAATCCAAACGGAAAAGATGTCTAGTTTGGGGCAAATGGTCGCTGGTGTAGCTCACGAAATTAATAATCCTGTAAGTTTCATCTACGGCAATCTTAATCCGGCTAGCGAATACGTTAAAGACTTGCTAAACTTGATTGAGCTTTACCAGCAGCACTATCCAGAACCGGCGGATGAAATTCTCGAAGAAATAGAAACAATTGAGCTGGAATTCTTGAGCGAGGATTTGCAAAAGCTGCTGGATTCCATGAAAGTAGGAGCGGAAAGAATCCGGGATATTGTGCTAAGCTTGCGGAATTTCTCGCGCCTCGACGAAGCGCAAATGAAGTCGGTAGATATCCATCAAGGCATCGACAGTACGGTGATGTTGCTGCAACCGCGCCTGAGAAAAGAGGGCGGGCGTTTGGGAATTGAGGTAATTAAAAATTACAGCACGCTACCCCTAATTACTTGTTATGCGTCTCAGTTGAATCAAGTATTTATGAATATTTTGACAAATGCGATCGATGCTCTCCTCGTAGCAAGAGATTGCCCGGAAAACTCTCATCAACAGCCGACGATTACAATTTCTACAGAGGTGACTGAGAGGAATTCTGCCATAATTAAAATTGCCGACAGCGGGCCGGGGATGAGCAATGAGGTGCTGCACAAGATATTCGATCCATTTTTTACAACTAAGCCCGTGGGTTCGGGAACTGGTTTGGGATTGTCTATTTCTCACTCGATTGTTGTGAGTTCTCATGGCGGAAAATTGACTTGCGTTTCTGCACCGGGAGAGGGGAGCGAGTTTATTATTGAAATTCCGATCGCCCCCAGGCAAGTTTTGTAATCGGCACCACTATTAACCAACATCCCCAAATCAATTCCAGTTAGCAACCCTTAACAATCCGGCCACGCATTGCGTTTACTAAACTTTGAATTTGCAATTCAAGCTCGGCAAAAACTCTGCATTAAAGGCGAGCGATCTGGTTTTCATAAAAGGGCGATCGCCCTTTTGCAGCCGCACTGAGGATTGTTCATCACGACGAGGTGGCAAGGCTCCGGCAAAGCATAAAAAGTGTCAGATTTTTTATTAAAAAAGTAAATATTCTGTGTATCTTCACGATCGAACTGTAGATAGTAGATCATACTAAAATAAAAGTAATTTCCGATCATGAAGATACGTCACTTCGGCAAAACTCAGGCGATCCCATTGCAGCTCATACTGATGGTGCCATTTGTTTTGCAAATCTTTGGAGCGGTCGGTCTGGTTGGATATTTGTCGTTCAAAAATGGACAAAAAGCGGTAAACGACCTGGCGGATCGGTTGATGGATCGAACCAGCATTTCGGTGAATCAACATCTGGAGGCTTATTTATCTATTCCGCATCAAGTGATTCAGGTTAACGCCGATGCGATTCGGATGGGATTGCTAGATGTGCGCGATCGCCAAACCCTCGGTAAGTATTTCTGGCACCAAATGCAGGCCTATGACCTGAATTACATCGGCATTGGACTGATCGCGGGCGAGGGAGTAGGAGCCGCACGCTACGACCCCAAAAGCGTCGTGATTGATGATTGGAGTCCCAAACCGCCGAATAATGTCATCAACTATGCCACCGATAACAAAGGCGATCGCACTCACGTCGTGACTATTTATGATTGGGACAACTTGCAAGAACCTTGGTACACCGAACCCATGAAAGCAGGTAAACCCATCTGGTCGCGGATCGTCACCGTAAATTATCCCAATCATCCCTACATCGCTGCCTCCGCTGGTCGCCCCATCTATGACGCAAATAATCGCTTGCTAGGAATGGTTGGAGTCGATATTCATCTGTTGAAACTGAGCGATTTCTTACGGAATATGGATGTCAGCAGCTCAGGGCAGGTTTTCATCATCGAGCGCAATGGAATGTTGATCGCTAATTCTGCGAAAGAACAACCCTTTACCACCGTCAAAGACGAGATTCGGCGTTTGAAGGCGATCGACAGTCCCAATCCCATAGTGCAGGGAATTGCCAAACAAATCCAGCAACGCTTCAAAGGGTTTCAATCCATTTCTAAAGACACCAATCTCCGACTTGATTTTCAGGGAGAACTCTACTATGTGCAAGTCACTCCCTGGCGCGACCAATATGGATTGGATTGGTTAGTGGTGGTGAGTGTCCCAGAAAGCGAGTTCATGGCACAGATTGATGCCAACACCCGCACCACAATCTTGCTCTGCTTAGCAGCATTGGGGGTAGCTTGTGGGATGGGCGTTCTCACCTCCGGCTGGATTGCGCGTCCGATTCTGCGACTGAACCGGGCGAGTGAGGCAATAACATCTGGCAACTTCGACCAAGCTGTAGAAGACAGCCGTATTCAAGAACTCAACGCCCTTGCCAACTCCTTTAACCAGATGGCAAGACAACTGCGCGAATCGTTTACCGCCTTAGAAAAAAGTAATGCAGAATTAGAAGACCGGGTGGAATACCGCACCGGTGAACTCAAAAACGCCCTAAGTGAGTTGCAACGCAGCCAATCACAGATAATTCAGAGCGAAAAAATGTCTAGTTTGGGGCAAATGGTTGGTGGAGTTGCCCACGAAATTAACAACCCGGTCAACTTCATTCACGGCAACCTCGTCCATACACAGCAATACACCCAAGATTTGTTAAAGTTCGTGCAGCTTTATCAACAGCACTATCCTAACCCTGCTGACGAAATTCAAATTGCAGCCGAAGAAATCGACCTGGAGTTCTTGCAAGAAGACCTGCCCAAAATGCTGTCTTCGATGAAAATGGGTACCGATCGCATCCGCCAAATTGTCCTGTCGTTGCGGAACTTTTCACGGATGGACGAAGCAGATTTTAAAGCAGTGGATATCCATGAGGGTATTAACAGCACCCTACTGATTTTGCAACACCGCCTCAAAAATAGATTGGAACGACCGTCTATTGAGGTGATTCAAAACTACGGTTCTCTACCTCTGGTGGAATGCTACGCCGGACAACTCAATCAGGTGTTTATGAATATTCTCACCAATGCGATCGATGCTCTCCTCGTAGCAAGAGATTACCCGAAAAACTCTCATCAACAGCCTACAATTACAATTTCTACAGACGTGACTGACAGGAATTCTGTCATAATTAGAATTGCCGACAGCGGGCCGGGGATGAGCACTGAGGTGCTGCACAAGATATTCGATCCATTTTTTACAACTAAGCCAGTGGGTTCGGGAACTGGTTTGGGATTGTCTATTTCTCACTCGATTGTTGTGAGTTCTCACGGTGGAAAATTGACTTGCGTTTCTGCACCCGGAGAGGGGAGCGAGTTTATTATTGAAATTCCGATCGCCCCCAGGCAAGTTTTGTAATCGGCGCTACTATCAATCAACAGCATTGCTGAAAGAGTTATGATGTTTCAGGGAAAATGGAAGAAGAAACGTCTCTACATCTCTTTCTCTGCGTAAATCGCCGTCCATCCATTGTCATCTGCGGTTATTACATCCTCTTTTTTTCACCGCAGATGAGGGCAGATTAACACAGATTAACGCAGATGAATTAGATCTATTCCGGTGGCGCCGTTCGTGATTGTTGACCCTTCTGCGAAGCTGAGTGGGCATGGCTGTTGCAGGAATTCATAAAATAAGTTAGTGATAAAGTTTCCAGCATTCTCGCGCAATTTCCCAATCCTCCTGCGTGTGAATTACCAAAATTCTCACGGCTGAATCCACTGCAGCAATATCTTGATCGAGCGGTGAATGTTGATTTTTCTCATCATCCAATTTTAACCCGATAAATCCAAAAGCTTCGCAAGCTGCCGATCGCACAACAGCAGAATTTTCCCCAACTCCAGCCGTAAACATTAAAGCATCCAACCCTCCCAAACTCGCCAGCATCGCACCAATTCCCGCACGCAAACGGTGGATGTAAATATCCAAAGCAAGTTGAGCTCTCTGATTACCTTGGGCGATCGCATCTCCTATCTGCCGCAGATCGCTAGACACCCCTGAAATTCCTTTTAAACCAGAATTTCGATTGAGAATACCATCAAGTTTCTCAGCAGTAAAATCGGATTGTTTTAACAGATGAATGAGAATGCCTGGATCGATCGAACCAGATCGACTTCCCATCATCAAACCTTCCAAAGGCGTAAATCCCATCGTCGTGTCTACACTCCAGCCCCCGCGAATGGCTGCCAGAGAACATCCGTTGCCCAAATGACAGCTAATCAACCGCAAATCTGCCAAATTTTTACCCAGAATGTCGGCAGCCCGACGCGCGCAATATTGATGGCTAATCCCGTGAAAACCGTAGCGCCGAATCCCATTTTCCAGCCATTCATAGGGACCGGGATATACAAAGGCTGCGGGCGGCAATTGTGCGTGAAAAGCTGTATCAAATACTGCTACTTGTGGCACTTTTTCGAGGATTTTTTCAATCGCTTCGATACCTTCGAGGTTAACCGGATTGTGTACGGGGGCGAAAACCGATAAACGGGCGATCGCCTTTTTAACATCCGGCGAAATTAACGTACTTTCCTGATATTCTTGTCCGCCGTGTACGACGCGGTGGCCGACAATATCAATCTCCTTTAAATTATTAATGGTTTGAGTTTTTCCCCTCCAAAGAGTCTCCAGCATTCGAGAAATAGCATCTTTGCGAGAGTCTGAGGCAAACTCATCTTCAAGCCGATCGCCCTTTGCTGTTTTGACTTTCAACTCTGCTATACCCTGCTGGTGAGTCCAGTCAATTTGCGCTTCCCAGAGGGGTTGGGGCGGGCGATCGGGCAGGACATCGTTTAACTCGTAAAGACAGCTCTTTTGACTGCTAGAACCCGCATTTAACACCAGTATTTTCATGCTTTATTATTTCCTGTTGATTCGTTCTTTCGATCGCTAGGCGATTGAAATCGCGTCTTGTCAAACTTTCCTCCCAGCAGAGGGGGACTAAAAAATCTTGAGACTCAGGGAAAATTATTAAGAAAAATGTCGAAAAATTAACTGTTAATGCAATCTGTAGCTAACAGTTGCATTTTTTTGATATATCTTCTAGGCAGATTTTCATTTACTAAAGTTTAAGGAGCCGATCGATGTTTACACCAATTTTACTTGCCACTGTCGCCAGAACCGTAGAGTGGAGCCCCACGACTGGTTTGATTATGATTATTTGCAATATTTTAGCTATTGCGATCGGCAGATCAACCATCCAAAAGCCTCACACAGGCCCAGCCGCGCCCTCATCGGGTTTGGTCGGCGGCTTGAGTTTGGGTGCACTTGTGGGAAGTCTCTGCTTCGGTCATATTTTGGGAACGGGTACGATTTTAGGATTGTCTTACCTCGGTGCGATTTAGTGGCAGACTGTAGGGTGCGCCTCCGCACCTTACCCGCGATTTCAAGTACCGGGTAAATTGCGGAGGTTTTCATCCATGTACGATCGATCGCCCAAAACCTCCAGCAGCGGCCCGCGAACATCAAACTTGACAATACTGACAGAAGCTGCTAAAGCGCTAATGCGATCGCGATAACGCCCCAAATCAATCCCCAACAGACTGCACAGAATAATTCTAATAGTTGCTTTGTGCGAGACAACCAACACATTTCCATTCTTGTATTTTTCCTCAATTTCGGCAATAACTAAGGAAGCTCTACTAGCAATTTGCACCGAAGTTTCGCCGCCGTTTGGTGCATTCCAAGCAGGTTCAGTCAGCCAATTAATATAATCTTCTTCGTATTCTATTTTGACCGCTTCTACTGTTTTGCCCTCCCACTCACCGTACTTAATCTCCCTCAGTCCGTCGCGAAGCTGCATTTCAATTCCCACAGCATCGCACAAAGGTTTTGCAGTAGCAATTGTGCGTTTCATCGGACTGACATAAACAGCATTCCAAGGCAATTTCGCGTAAGTTCGGGCAAACTGTGCTGCCATTTGAACACCTTCTGCTGTTAATTCTGGATCGAGGTCGCCGCAGAAACCACCTGTTTGGCTGTAAGTCGTTTCACCATGCCGCAGAAAGTAGATTTTTAAGCTCATGAGTTAATTGTGTGTGAATTTTACTATGTTAGCAAAAGAGTTTAAAAAACTCCTTCAAATCATCGAGAGCAGGATTATCCCAATCCCAAATATCTTTTTTGTGTTCCATAACATAATCAAACCCAGACATAGTGCATTTCCTGCCAGCTTGTTGCTGTTCCTTATCTGAGCAAGTATCATACCTAAGATAGATGCTCACCCAAAATTTATCAAACTCTTTCTGGTTGATTTCCTTTCGGTGACTTTCTATGCAAGTTTGCCAACTATTCAAACAATCAGCATGAGGAGATTCTCTAGCCTTTATTGTCTTTAAAAGCGTTTCCAGTTCGCCTTTACCTCCAACATTTGTAAAGTAACAAGCCAATTTTGCATTTGTTCCATTATCTCCAGAAATATCGATAAATTGTTTAGTGCTTAACAAAGTTTCAGATTCAAACACCTGTTTTATACATTTATCTACGAATTTCAGCCTCTCTTGCTCTGAATCGTTATCAATATCAATAATAATCCCAATCTTTTCAATATCTCTTTTTTGCAGGTCGGCTTCTAAATCTTTTAAAGTATTGATTAACTTTGTTTCGCTCAAACCTTCCAAACTTTCATAATCTATATAGATAGGTGGTTCTACCTCAATATCGCAGTTTAGTTTCTCAACCATTGCCTTCATAAAAATTGCATCATTTTTACTTTCTACTATGACAATATTACTCACCTCTCACTCCTTTCTGATGCTCTAGTGCGTAATTCAAGGTTTCCAAATCGCGTCTGATGCCGATGATTTGATTTGTTTTGGGTTTCTTTGCTAGTTCAAAATATGCGCTGCTGCATTCTTGATTGGGTTCCAAACCCACATCAGCAAATGCTTGCAGCATCTCTAAACTGTGAGTTGTGGCAAAAATCTGCGTATCCAGTTCCACCGCCAAGCGAAATAAAATTCTCCAAAACTCCCGCTGGTTTGTATAGTGTATGCCATTCTCTATTTCATCAATTAGCAGTATTTTGTGTTTATTGTTTACTAATTTAAGAATAATATATGCAACTCTATTCATTGCATCTCCAAACAATGATAAAGGCAAACGCTTTTCGCCCTTTCTTCTTAAGTAAAGTGTGGGTTCGCCAATTGAAAAACTTTCTACAGATTCGATCGTAGGGTCAATAATTTGAAAAGCTTTCAAAACTTCGCTATCTTTATCTTCCAAGCGCGCGTGATCGAATGACTCTATGAGTTTTCTTCCTGGAATTCTGATAAAAGGAGGAACGATCGGTATTTCGTACACAAGGAAATTTGTATTACTCATTGAGCTTCTATAAGTAACACTTCCTACTAACTCGTTAAAGATCTTTTCACCTTTTATTGTTTTAATAATTAAATCAGAATCACGTGAATTGATTTCTATTTGAATCTCTACTAGATCGAGATTATCATTGGCATTATCATTCTTTCCCTGAATAACTATAGTTTTATCTTTTTTTAAGGCATAAAATAAGTTATTCCATGCTCTATCTGGCATAGCATCTAGGGCGGCTGATGACTCTCTTCTCAGCTCTCTTAGCATTACTATACTACTAAGATCGGGAGCAAAATTGAGAAAAATTGCTTCTAGCAAGGCTGTCTTGCCAGCATTATTTTTACCGCCGATTAAATTGACTCTTTCAAACCCAGAAATTTTGATTTGCTCAAAACACCTAAAATTTTGGATTTCTATTTCTTTAAGCATTCCCGCCTCTTTTGAATGTACAAATCCTAAACCACCGTTGATTTATGCTAAGATTAATTCTATCTTAGTTGTTTTACTTCATCCGCAACAAGCGACGAATGTCATGCAGACTATAGACCTCTTTGAAGTCATTGAACGCGATCCAAGCAAGGTGAGTGGTGCATGGGTATTTCGGGGAACGCGCGTACCTGTTGCCGCCTTTTTCGAGAATATTAAAGATGGAGCATCTATTGACCAGTTTCTCGAATGGTTTCCGGGAGTAACTCGCGCCCAAGTTGAGGTATTACTCGATCGCGCCCTAGCCTCAATAACGCAGATGGCGCAGGCATGAAGATATCGATTAACCCGCAAGTCCGCCGGGGGTTGAAAACCCCCGTCTCATAGCGAAAGTCCTCTGAAAGAGGACTGAAAAGCCAATTAAATAAACCACTTAATTCCTAATTTCAAATCTCAAATCTCCAATCTCAAATCAATAATTTCCAATCTAACATCTAAAATCTAAAATCGATAGTCAGTTTCAACTGACTTTTGCTATGAGACAGGGGTTTTCAACCCCTGGCGGACTCGCGGACTAACGACAGATATCTCATAGCAACTAAAAAAGCCCTCAATTTCTGAGGACTTTCTTTTCAGACAGCGATCGCACCTATCCCGGTGCACCCGATCGCACAGTTTGATCTCCAGTCGTTGTCGGATCTTTCGTTTCCTTCGGCGCTTCCGACGAAACCGGGCCCGCGTGCGGCCACTTCCAGTCGCGGATTTCCGGCATATCATCGCCGTGTTCGTTGATATACTGCCTGTGTTCGATCAGCTTGTCACGAATAGCTTGTTTGCCGTAAGCTGCGACAGAACTCAGTTTCGGAACGCGATCGAGTACATCTCCAACTAAATGGAATCGATCGAGGTCATTAATCACCACCATATCAAACGGCGTCGTAGTCGTTCCCTCTTCCTTGTAACCCCGAACGTGAATATTCGGGTGATTTGTCCGGCGATAAGTCAAGCGGTGAATCAGCCAAGGATAGCCGTGAAAAGCAAAAATCACCGGCTTATCTTTCGTGAACAAAGTATCAAACTCCTTGTCAGACAAACCGTGGGGATGTTCGCTAGCAGGTTGCAGCGTCATCAAATCCACCACATTCACCACCCGCACTTTTAAATCGGGATAATCTCGGCGGAGAATGTCAACCGCAGCCAAAGTTTCCAGCGTCGGAACATCACCCGCGCAAGCCATCACCACATCCGGTTCCCCGCCTTTATCATTGCTAGCCCACTCCCAAATGCCGATGCCGGCGGTACAGTGTTTAATCGCAGCATCCATATCCAAATACTGCAATGCCGGCTGCTTCCCTGCAATAATCACGTTGACATAGTGGCGGCTGCGAAGACAGTGATCCGTTACTGACAGCAAAGTGTTCGCATCCGGCGGCAAATAAATCCGCACAACTTCCGCTTTCTTGTTAATTACGTGGTCGATAAAACCCGGATCTTGGTGAGAAAAACCGTTGTGGTCTTGCCGCCAAACGTGAGAAGTTAGTAAGTAATTCAGAGAGGCGATCGGTCGGCGCCAAGGAATGTGACGAGTAGTTTTCAACCACTTGGCGTGTTGGTTGAACATCGAATCGATGATGTGAATAAACGCCTCGTAACAAGAGAAAAAGCCGTGGCGTCCCGTCAGCAAATATCCTTCCAGCCATCCCTGACATAGATGTTCGCTGAGGACTTCCATCACCCGGCCGTCGGGGGAGATGTGGTCGTCTTCGGGCAAAATTTCTCCCGCCCACATCCGGTTCGTCACTTCAAACACCGGATCGAGCCGGTTTGAGGCCGTCTCGTCAGGCCCGACAATGCGGAAATTGGCGTTTTCCTGATTCAGTTTCATCACCTCTCGCAGGAAGCGACCGGAAACGCGAGTTGCTTCTGCCATTACAGTGCCCGGTTTTTGCACGTCAACCGCAAAGTCTTCAAATTCCGGCATTTTCAAGTCTCGCAGCAGCAGGCCGCCGTTAGCGTGGGGATTTGCCCCCATCCGCCGAGATCCCTTGGGTGCGAGTTCCGCCAATTCGGGAATTAACTTGCCCTTTTCGTCGAAGAGTTCTTCCGGCTTGTAGCTTTTCATCCAATCTTCCAGGAGTTGGACGTGTCCCGGCTTAGAAGCCATTTCCGAAAGTGGGACTTGGTGCGATCGCCAATAATCCTCAGTTTTCTTACCGTCAACTTCCTTCGGCCCCGTCCAGCCTTTGGGAGTTTTCATCACAATCATCGGCCACTGGGGACGGCCCGAATAGCCCTCTGTCCGGGCTTTTTCCTGAATCGCCTTAATTTCGCCGATCGCAGTATCGAGAGTTGCAGCCATCAACTGGTGCATGGTTTCCGGGTCTGAACCTTCCACCCAATAAGGTTTGTAGCCGTAACCGACCATCAAACTTTCCAATTCCTCGCGCGGAATGCGGGCCAACAGCGTTGGATTGGCAATTTTGTAGCCGTTCAAGTGCAGAATCGGCAACACGGCCCCGTCCCGAACCGGGTTTAGAAACTTGTTAGAGTGCCAGCTAGCAGCCAGCGGGCCCGTTTCCGCTTCCCCGTCGCCGACAACGGCCGCCACGATCAAATCGGGATTGTCGAAGGCCGCCCCGTAAGCGTGCACCAGGGCGTAGCCGAGTTCGCCGCCTTCGTGAATCGAACCGGGGGTTTCCGGGGCGACGTGGCTGGGGATACCGCCGGGAAAGGAGAACTGTTTGAACAGCCGTTTGATACCCTCTTCATCTTGGGAAATGTTCGAGTAATATTCGGTATAAGTGCCTTCGAGATAGGTGTTGGCGACCAAGCCCGGCCCGCCGTGTCCGGGGCCTGCGATGTAGATGGTGTTGAGGTCTTGGGCTTTGATGATGCGGTTGAGGTGAACGTAGATGAAGTTGAGGCCTGGAGTGGTGCCCCAATGTCCGAGGAGTCTCGGTTTGACGTGTTCGATTTTGAGGGGTTCTTTGAGTAGGGGGTTGTCGAGGAGATAGATTTGTCCGACGGATAGGTAGTTTGCCGCCCGCCAGTAGGCGTTCATTTTGTGTAGTTCTGAGTCGGAAAGCGGCTTTAATTGCGGGATCTCGGTTGTTCCTAGCATCATCAGCGATTGACTCCTGAGTTTTGGTTGTTTTGTAAAGTGCGATCGTGAAGTGCGATCGATATTAATTTGTTATTTGTGACATTTTGTATTTAAACTCCATGTCTTCCACGCAAACTATTGAATTCTAGCTTGTTTATGCCTCCATTAAAGTTTAAATCAATGTTAATTTATGGCTAAACATCGCACAGTTCTGCTCGAATAAAGGTGACAAATTACGGGGATCAAGGAATTAAGCAATATAAAATAGGATTTACACAAAATTTTTTGTAGGGTGTGCACTGCCCACTGATCCGTAGTAGATGTTGGGAGTGGTGGGATGTGTTAGGGAAGTCCCGAAAAGATATTTCTTAAGGTAGGTGTCAGAATTAATTATAATAAATACGAACTCAAATTTAGTTGAGGCAGGGCGATCGTCGGCTGACTCCTTTTCTGCTAAAGTTTTGTATGTTCGTCATATCAAAGTTCTCGTGAGCTTAGCTTATGGAGGTACTTAAATCATACTCATCTTGAATATTCTTGATTCGGAAACTAGCATTAAATTTTTTCTTAAACTGACTTTGTAGCTGTTGTATACTTGTTGTTTGTTTTGGCACACGTGTAGACACGACAAAACATAGCTTCTTAATCTTTTGGGGATTTTCCGAAAGTAATTTAATAGTTGATTCTATTTGTTTAACCGCCTGTGCAATATCGCTTCCTTTCAACTCTACATATATTTCTATTGCATCAGAAGGAATCAGTGCGTAGTCGCAACGCAAAGTCTCATTGTCACTAATAACGCAGCCATCAACCTTAATTATTAATATTTCGTCTTCATTCGGGTTGAGGAACGTTATTTTACTTTTGTTCTCCTGCAAGACAATCTTGGTGTCGGATCTATGTTCCTCACACTCTGGAAGACTTTTCATATACGATTCAAACTAAGTTGAGAAGTTGATCGAATTCAATAGCTAGTTCATCAGAAACAGAATCAATCACTCGCGCATCAATCAACCCAGTATCAGGACACACAATACTATTGCATTTTCCATCGCTCACAACATAGGCTGAGAGATCGTCAACATCTAATGATTTGTATCTAGATACAATCTTTTCTAGTTGATGTTGTATATCTTCGCTGGACTCTTCATAAAGAAGCCCAGCCTGGAGTAGATTATTAAGTGCTGTCAGGACATAAGGACTATGGGTAGTGATAAAGAATTGAAGTTGCTCTTTGCGAAAATTAAAGACAGTAGCGATCAACTCGACAATATTACGCTGTGCGCTTGGAAATAAATGCGCTTCCGGCTCCTCAATATACACTGTCTGACCGGCTGGAGGGTAAGCTAGAACAGTTAGTGCAGCTAGCATAATTGTCAGAGGCAATGTTTCCTGTTGACCGGAAGATGAGTTCGCAATACTAATACGTCTTCCATCTGCCACCTCCAGAAAATCTTTGCCTTTTTCCTGTATATGCTTACCACATAAAGACTGCTCTATTAGCGTGTTTATTTCCTCTAGTATATCTTGTGTATATTTATCTTCAGGATCAATTTTATATTGTATACGCAAATTTTTTATCCCTTCGTATGTTGAGCCAAACGATCTTAGAAATGGATCTAAGGTATTATTGCTTGAAAGAAAAGAAAAAATATTGCTCTGAAGATTAGCGAAAAATGAGCGGCCAGCAGGAATAAAAAGCTGATTGAAGGCTGCCTCTCGACCAATGGATCTGCCTAAACTTTCTACTAAGCGATCTTTTAAAATTTTATTGCCAAAAAATGAACTATTAAGAATATTAAAACTAAAAGTTATTTCAGAGCTTTCCTCTCTTGCTTTTTTGAGTAAATTGCGTAGGTCTGCCAATTCTTTCTTGAAAAAATCTGAATAGCTGAGGGAAATTCTACCTTTGGTATCCTGTTTTCTACTAACTTCTATAAAAACATTGGAAATTTCATACCTGATGAAAAAATGTTCTTTTCCCCAACAATCAGGAGGAAAATATTCCTCAAACCTCTTGGAATAATTTGAATCTAGATTTCGTTTTGTCTGCTCATTATCTACAACCGAGAAAATTTCCCATACAAAGTTCTTAAAATAAAAAAGGAGTTTAGCGCAAACACTTTTACCACTAGCTTGAGGGCCAATAAGTATATTTATTCGTTTGATTTCAATCTCCAAATCCTTGATGCCAGCAAAGTTTTTAACTATTAATTTTTCAGCCATAATTGAAATCAAGTATGGTAAGGGCTTGTGTCATCTTAACATACCAATTTAACTTTTCTGGTTAAAGTTGTCACTTTTGTGTTAATAAACCTAATTAGTCGCCCTAGGAAAAACCTCAAACAACTCTCATTAATACCCAGATGGATTTCTACCATTTGTACCAATATACTTTTGGATTACCGCAGTTTTTTCGTGAAAGTCGATCGCCCATATCGCCTTTCTGGTCGCTGAGGAGATTTTAGACCAACGTGCGGTTATTGATAGGGAAAGGAATTACCGAAACCCTAAAATAATACCATTTTTACAAAGTTTCGCTAGAAAATAAGTCTTGGGTTTGTTTACATCGCCTCTCGATCGCACAGGTGCGGATCTGTGAGATTGTCGATATGCTGCGTTAGGGGTTGTTCATGGCGGCGCACCCTACGACTACTTAGCCGATGCCACAAAGTAAACTCAAGCAATCTCAATCCGAAAATCACTGCATCGGTTTGATTGCTGGCTATATGCCATTGCCAATATTTCCCGCTGAAAAAACCTACGAGGCGACTAAAACAGGACTCTCTGAAATCCGGCAAACATTGGACACAGTTGGCTGGTGGGAAACGACTCGCAGTTCGTGAGGATAGCGGGGACGCGGGTCATTTTCTAACCAGATGGGCGGTACCATCATCACTTCATAGTAAGCGATCGTATCGAAAACACCTGGCTGGGACTTCAACTCCACTGTCAAGCCCGCTCTGTACTCAAATGCTTCTTCCCAGTCTAAGTTTTCATTGATACCCATAGCGATCGCGCCTCTTAATCTTGTTTCTTTTCTCAATTGTAGGGCATTACATAAAACATTCGGTACTTTCTGTTGCTTGTGATACAATTTGTAACCTTATATATACGTTCCCTGACAATTCAACAGAGAAGAGCAATTGTCAATAAGTAAATAGGATGATTTGACCGACGGGTGACAAGTAAGCCCAAAAGCTAGGCTTGACAAGAGTTTGAGTTGATATGTCTCAAAAAAAATAGGGGCGATCGAACCCCGCAGAGGCTGATGACAAATACCTAAGAGAAAAAAATTGTCAGGACTAAACTCCTTACTACAAACCTATTTTTGTCATGTTCTCTAGTATTTGATAAATAAAAAAACCCGGTTTTTTGAATAAACCGAGTTTTGGGAATGAGAAAAAACTCAACTAATTTTACTTAGTTGTTTTCTTGGCTGTTGTCGCAGTCGCCGTTTTTTTAGCAGTGGTTTTCTTCGCCGCAGTCTCGGTCTTTTTAGCAGTGGTTTTCTTCGCCGCAGTCTTCTTCGTTGCAGTTTCCGATTTCTCCGCAGTTGTCTTAGTTGACTTCTTCGATTTGCTGCTAGTTTTTGGGCCCGCTGCTTCCTTCGTTGCTAACAATTCCAGTGCTCTTTGCAAGGTGAAATTCTCCACAGATTCATCCTTCGACAAAGAAGCATTGATATCGCCGTGTTTCACGTAGGGGCCGTAGCGGCCATCGTAAACATTGATCGGTTCTCCCGACTCTGGATGTGCGCCCAATTCCTTCAAAGGTGTAGCAGTTTTGCTGCGGCCGCGGGCGGCTTTCGGCTGCGATAATAACTCTAAAGCCCGATCGAGCGTTATCGTCAAAACATCATCCGGCGGTTTGATCGATCGATAATCTTTCCCCACCTTACCCTGGTCATGCACCACATAAGGCCCGTACATCCCCAAATTAGCTTGCACCTTCGCTCCCGTCTCCGGGTGAGTGCCCAACAACCGGGGTAAAGTCAACAAACTCACCGCCATATCCAGCGTCACGCTATCCTTATCCGTCCCCTTCGGTAAAGAAGCCCGCTTCGGTTTCTTGTTCGTTTCCGAAACTTCCCCTAACTGAACGTATGGCCCATAACTGCCAATCAGCACATAAATCGGTTCCCCAGTTTCCGGGTGAAGACCCAATTTTTCCGGGCCTTCGGTTTTTTGCTTTAACAGAAACTCCACTTGTTCCGGATCTAAATCTGCCGGCGTCAAATCTTGGGGAATAGATGCTTTTACCAAGCCTTCTTCGCTTTCAGATTCCAGATAGGCGCCGAATTTGCCGATGCAGACTTTAGCAGTAATATTCTCCAATACCACAGTTCGGGCAACTTTCGCGTCAATCTGACTTTCCTGTTCTTTGACTTGGGTTGCGAGTCCGGTTTCCCCTGTATAAAACTTTTGCAAATACGGCAGCCATTTCGCCTCGCCCGTGGCAATTTCATCGAGGGTTTGTTCCATTCGGGAAGTAAAACCGGTGTCTACTAAATCAGGAAAATGTGTTTCCAATAAAGTCGTGACGGCGAAAGCGGTGAAGGTCGGAATTAGGGCGTTAGCTATTAATTTGGCATATCCCCGATCGACAATTGTACCGATAATACTCGCATAGGTACTCGGACGGCCCACACCTTCGCTTTCGAGCATTTTGACCAGAGAAGCTTCCGTGTAGCGGGCGGGAGGTTGAGTTTCGTGACCAACTGCCTCTAAATCCTTACAATTAGGTTTATCCCCCACCTTCAGCGCCGGCAAAATCACCTCTTGGTCTTCCAACGCCGCATTCGGATCGTCGGAACCTTCCACGTAAGCCCGCAAAAAGCCTGGAAAATCAATCCGTTTGCCGCTGGAACGGAAACCGGCATCTTCTACCTGAGTTTGTACCGTAACGTGAGTTTGGCGGGAATCGGCCATTTGAGAAGCGACTGTCCGCTTCCAAATCAAATCATAGAGGCGGAAATCAATCCCATCCAATCCCGTTTGCTGCGGAGTCCGAAAAGTGCTGCCTGCCGGACGGATAGCTTCGTGGGCTTCCTGGGCGCCTTTGCTTTTGGTGGTGTATTTGCGCGGTTGGGGGCTGAGGTATTCGCTGCCGTAAAGTTCTTGCACGCAACTGCGCGCCGCTGCGATCGCCTGTTCGGACAAATGTACCGAATCCGTCCGCATATAGGTGATAAAACCGCGTTCGTAGAGACTTTGGGCAATTCGCATAGTTTCCCGCGCACCCAGCCTCAGTTTGCGGTTAGCTTCCTGCTGCAAAGTCGAGGTTGTAAATGGTGGCGAGGGTTTGCGGGTGACTGGCCGTTCTTCAATATTCCCGACAGTCCAGGGTTTGTTTTGAATGCGTGAGAGTAAAGCCCGCGCCTGTTCTTCGTTCAGCAAAAGTACACGGCGGCCTGCGATAATTTGCCCGGTATTTTCATCAAAATCGCTGCCGTTTGCAACTTTTACATTGCCGACTGTCACGAGTTTGGCATCAAAGGAAATTTTGCCCTTTTCCAAAAGGGCTTTTAAATCCCAGTAACTACCTTGGCGGAAGGCGCGGCGTTCCCGTTCCCGGCGCACCAAAAGCCTGACTGCGACTGACTGTACTCTACCGGCGGACAAACCCCAAGCGATTTTTTTCCACAATAGCGGAGAGAGTGTGTAACCGACGAGTCTGTCGAGAATTCGGCGAGTTTCTTGGGCTTGTACTACTCGATTGTCGATATCGCGACAGTGAGTTAAGGCGTCGCGGATAGCTTCGCGGGTGATTTCGTGAAACACCATCCGCTTGATGGGAACTTTGGGTTTGAGGATTTGCAGCAAATGCCAGGAAATGCTTTCGCCTTCTCGGTCTTCGTCAGTAGCTAGTATCAGTTCTGTGGCGTCTTTGAGGGCGTCTTTGAGTTCTTTAACAATTTTCTTTTTATCTTTCGGGATGACGTAGAGGGGTTCAAAGTCTGCTTCCACGTTTACGCCCAGTTGCGCCCATTTTTCTCCTTTAACGGCTTCTGGTATTTCTTCGGCGGAGGATGGTAGGTCGCGGACATGGCCCATCGATGCCTCTACACGGTAGGTGGAGGGCAGGAAGTTGCGGATGGTGCGGGCTTTGGTAGGAGATTCGACGATGACTAAGGTTGACATGGCATCTTTTAAATGTGGATGGCAGCGCAGCTAGAGGGTCTAAGTTAGAGAGTTTAGGTCAGATGTCAAGGCTTCTTTCAAATTTGGGCGATTATTTTCAAACTACCTTAATTTTTAACTTACTGCCGATCGGGTTGCAGGTGACAAGCTGATGGGATTTTACTGCTTTCGGGGCAGAGGCTGCGAATCGCCTCTCTACAAGATGCACTCCTTGGATGACCTGACTTTAGCAGAATTGTCGGTAACTGGATGTTGAGACTGCTGGATGCGGGCGGATGGTTCCTCAATCTGGTTGTAACTTGAAGGTTGGGGCGACCGATTTTAGATTTTAGATTTTAGATTGGGAAAGATTTACTGAGTACAGGTTTTGGGCTTTGGTACAGTACGCTGTGCAGCATCAGCGTGGCGATCGGAAAAAAAGCAATCACAGAGGATTAAAATTACTTGAGCGATCGAGTAATTCGATGAATAATTGTATGACAGTTGAATTCGACCATCTTTTCATCCTTACTGATATTGGTGCTTCGGAAGCTAATCGTTTATCATCCTTCGGTTTAGTTGAGGGTGGATCTCGCATTCATCACGGACAAGGTACAGCCAATCGCTGTTTCTTTTTCCATAACGCAATGTTGGAATTGTTATGGATTCACGATCCAGAAGAGGCGCAGTCTGAGCCAATTCATCAGACTCGTCTTTGGGAGCGATCGACAAATCGGAATAATGGTGCGTGTCCATTTGGCATCTGTTTGCGTCCAGCCAAAGGTGCTGAGGACACAGTTGCATTTTCAAGTTGGGCATATCGTCCACCTTATTTATCTGAAACTATGAGTATTGCAGTAGGAACAAATAGTGATGTGTTGACTGAACCCATGCTTTTCCAAATTGCCTTTGGTAAACGTCCAGATCGAGACTCGGCCCCTAAGTCACAGCCTTTGGATCATGGTGTTGGTTTCCGGGAAATTACTCGTGTAGAATTAGTCAGTCCTGCTGCAAATAATCCGTCACCTGAACTTCAAGCAGTGCTTGAGACAAATCAATTAAAATTGCGGATAGGAACCGAGTATTTTGTCGAGCTCGGTTTTGATGGAGAAGTGCAGGGACAACAGGTAGATTTCCGGCCTGGATTGCCGCTTATTATCAGTTGGTAATCAAAACCTGTAAAACAATTAATAATATGGCTTCACTATCCAACGAACTGCGATCGTTCGTACAGAATGCCCACTGACAATTACAGGAACATTAGAGGCCATTGAGAATTTTTCAAGTTGGCTGAGTAAACTAGAGATATAGTAACCCCCTATTTATTGAGAACTGGAAAATGGAGACAATTACTGACCTGCCAGGGTATCGCATAACAGAGCAACTCTATGCAGGATCTCGCACTTTAGTCTATCGCGGTGTTCGGGAGAGCGATCGCACTCCAGTCGTCATCAAACTGCTGCGAAATGAATACCCCAGCTTCAGCGAACTGCTGCAATTCCGCAATCAATATACCATTGCCAAAAATCTACGTCTGCCGGGAGTGGTTGAACCCCTCGATTTAGCACCTTACAAAAACGCCTATGCTTTGATAATGGAGGACTTTGGAGGAGTTTCCCTGTCTACTTATATCCCGTCAGCAACTAATAAAAACCAACCCGATAAATCTGTATTTTTAGAAAACTTTCTCAACCTAGCCCTCAAACTAGCAAATATTCTCCACTCTCTCTATCAAAACAGAGTTATTCATAAAGATATCAAACCCGCCAATATTCTGATTAACCCACATAGCAAAGAAATTAAACTCATTGACTTCAGTATTTCTTCCCTGCTGCCGAGAGAAACCCAAGAAATCCAGAATCCCAACACCCTCGAAGGAACCTTAGCTTATCTCTCCCCAGAAAAAACAGGAAGAATGAATCGAGGCATTGACTATCGGAGTGACTTTTATTCCCTCGGTGTGACCTTCTATGAATTGTTGACAACACAGTTACCATTCGAGTCAGACGACCCAATGGAGTTAGTGCATTGTCATTTAGCAAAACAGCCGATTCCGGTACATCAAATCAAGCCAGAAGTTCCCCTAATTTTATCGCAAATTGTTAGTAAACTGATGGCAAAGAATGCGGAAAATCGCTATCAGACTGCATTAGGACTGAAACACGATTTAGAAAATTGTCTGGCTCAGTTACAAAACACGGGTAACATTGAGACGTTTGCATTGGGAACGCGAGATATTACAGACCATTTCCTCATCCCCGAAAAACTCTACGGCAGAGAAACAGAAGTTGAAACATTATTAGCAGCCTTTGAGCGAGTCAGCAGAGGCAGCACCGAAATGATGCTAGTATCCGGTTACTCGGGCATTGGAAAATCCGCCCTAGTACAAGAAGTATATAAACCAATTACTAAAGCCAGAGGTTATTTTATTGCCGGAAAATTCGACCAATTTCAACGAAACATCCCTTACGCGGCAGTTGTTAAAGCCTTTCAATCATTAGTCAAGCAACTCTTAACAGAAAGTGAAAATCAACTCAATACCTGGAAATCAAAACTTTTAGCAGCTATTGGCACTAATAGTCAAATAATTGTCGATGTCAT
>NZ_JAUBQS010000145.1:0-3189 GCF_036701355.1 Microcoleus sp. Pol12B3 | reverse complement strand
CCTGGCACATCTTTAGATGAACTCATCTGTGCCTACTGCGCTCAATAGTGTCTCTTTTTTATTTGAAATGACTATATGTTTCCTCAATCTTACCAGAACCATCTAGAAAAACAACTCAAACCAGCAGACTACCTGACTCGCAAAATTCTGGTATATTTGTTGCAAAGCCACAGACAGGTTAGTATTGAATTGCTCGCTTCTGTAATGACCTATCCAATTCAATTTGAGAGCCGGAGGCGTAGTCTGCAACGATTTCTCAAATTAGACTGCCTCAACATAGAAAGTCTGTGGTTTCCGCTGGTCAAAGAAATTTTAACAGCCAAATTTAAGAAATCGAAACCTTTGAAGCTTGCTATAGATCGTACTCAATGGCGATCGCACAACGTATTTATGCTCAGTCTGGTGTGGGAAAAACGAAGTGGTAGTGCTTTTATGTAAAGGATGGAGGGTAATACCTCTATGTCCAGTCTTTTGAGGAGTCTCATCATGAAACCCTATCTAATTTGTCCCACTTGTGGTTCTGACGATGTGATGAAAAATGGGATGACTCGTCGGGGAAAACTTTCACCACAAATGTCGCGAATGTGGTCGGCAGTTTGTCGAAAACCCTCAGTGGAAACCCAAAGACACCGACATTTTGGCAAAAATTGAGTTAGTTCTGTTGGAGCGGATTTCCCTGGCTGGTATTGCCCTCCTTCATGGGGGTTTCCTCTCTTCTGGCTGCAAAATTATGTGAACCACTTGTACGGTGCAATAGAACTCTTGCGCCACAGTCATTCCGAAAGAAATTGGAAAACACACAGTCCAAATGGATGAACTCTGGTATGAAAGTAGACGCCAAAGGGAATAAACAATGAGTCTGGTTAGCAATGGATACCAAGACGCGTGAAGTCATCGGATGTCATATTGGAGACCGCTCCTCGAAATCGGCTCTGGCATTATGGGATTCACTACCAAATGTCTATCGCCTGCAGTGCCAAGATTTATACCGATTACTGGGAAGCCTATGCCGTAGTTTTACCAAGTAAAAGGCATAAGTCCGTCGGCTCCGAAAGCGGATTAACCAGTTACATTGAACGATTAAACAATACTCTCAGGCAACGAATTTCGCGATTAGTCAGAAAGACTTTATCGTTTTCTAAAAAGTTGGAGAATCACAAGGGTGCTATTTGGAACTTCATTCATGACTACAATCACCAAATCAGATTAGGAATGCTGAAAGTTCAACCGCCTCAATTTTCTCCATCCTTTACATAAAAGCACTACCTTTGCATAAAGCAAACGGCTCATCACAATCTCACTCGTCCCCAACGAAGCAATCGTCCCCAACGAAGCAATACCAGCCGATACAACTGCTCCTGTCAGCAGTGAAAACAGCACTACCATTTTCGCGATCGTCCATCCACACCCAGTTTTTTGATTGCTGTGTTGCGGATACTCGGCTTGATTGGTGGCAGTATCACTCATTAACACCTTTGTCCCATCTAGTACCCGCACCCGCAATCCACACCATTGTTTTTCTATTGGAACTTGCTTTTCTAGAGCTTCTGCGCCTATAGGTACTAACTGTTGGACGAGTCTTTCGGGTAGTCGTTGACGAGCTTTACTGTAAGCCCCTGTGTCTGAGGAAGGAGGCTTGACTCCGGCACTGCTGGACCAGGTACTCATCCGCTTCACTGCTTGACGCTTGATTTTTGTCTGGATCTAGTACCTGCGATACCATCGCCCATAAGGTCACTATCGGTGTGTAGACACTCCTGTAATACCTCACGTTTTCGTTAGCCAACAGCTCAAGCACTTGAGAGTCTGGTAGCAGTTCTCTCCAGGGTAAGGCGACACTCTGTAAAAATTGTTGCTTGAGAATAGACGCACGATTTGGCATACTAGAGGGAGATATTTTAGTTTGTAAGGCAATTATCTATATAGATATTGCCTTACAGATTTTTTTTGCTCACTTTTTTAGTGATTGATCTAAAGTCCAATGCAGACCATTTTCAATACCCCAATGTAGACGGATAGCTTGCCCCAATTTATGAGCATTACATTCCAAACTCGTTAAATAAAACTGAACTTCATGGGTAGTTTTATTCCAAAGATGTCTGACCAGGACTACCATGACAATACATTGAAGACCAACCCAATCTTTTTGGTTATGTAAAGTTGGTAATTGAGAAATAGGAACACACCAACAGGATCGTTTTTAAGTCCGATGGTGACGCGAGCTCTACTTGTTGGTCATAACTATGGATAATACCTTCAAACCCTTGAGACAATTGTTGCTCTAACCAATCTTTTACTTGTCCGTGAAGTGTAGGATGATTAGCTTTAAGGGCTAAAACGTAATCAGCTTTAGCATAAAAAATTTGGGAGGCAATGGCTGTTTGCGTACCTATTGCATCAATCGTAATAATACATCCCACCATATCTAATAACTCTAATAAGGCAGGAATTGTAATAATTTCATTAGATTTATCTGCTACCTTTACTTGTCCTCAAACAAGACGATATTGACTCGACCAAGCGCTCACTAGATGTAAAGCTGATTTCCCCTGCTCTCTATCGTATGAGCCTTTGATAGTCTTATCATCAATGGGAATTACCTGCACCCCTATTACCTCAACTATCCATTCTATCTAACGTCGAAAGCATTGCTCAAATACTTTGGGATTAATGCGTTCAAAAACTCGTCGAAATGTATCTGCACTTGGGATACCTCCTGGTAAAGCTAAAAACTGATCCAACCATTCACATTTACTTAATCGATAATTTTCCATGTCTTCCCATCCATTACCTCCTGCAATTACTGACAATATTCCAAGGCTCAAAATATCTGTTAATGTATGGACACGCGTTCTTTCTACACGAGGGTCTTTGATATCACCAAATACTAATGCCATTTTTTCTGTCAGTGCAGTCGCCTGAGCTATACTCAATTTTTTTGAGCTTTTAATCCTGTGTTTTCAAGATTTGAAACCTGATGCCATAAGACTGACCTGTTAAGTAAGATAGACACTTTTTTCTTACAAGCATACTACATAAGATATTTGATACTCAAATTGTCTCTATCAATCTACAAGTGGATTCAATAATCTATATTTTTAAATACAAAATTACTGTAGTTTAGACTAAAAAATGATTGCAGCCAAAAGTAGCTGCCTTTGAATATCCGGCAAGCTGTTACTCAAAAAC